>DAINBL010000008.1:0-14079 GCA_036732945.1 Nitrososphaera sp.
ACCCTCGACCTAAGGTTTACGAAACCTTCGCTCTGCCAGGCTGAGCTACTAGGGCTCAACTTTCTTTTATCTAACGTCTCATGTAATAAGTTTCGCTCGGTTTCGTAAACCTTAGGCTTCTCCTCCTCTGCTACTACGAACCTACTCATATGATGGTCAGATACACTACTCATCCACCACCTCTTGAACAAGTATCGCATAGATATGAAACACTGCCATCGACGTGTCTAACACCTGCGTGTTTGACAAATTTGTAGTCTTTAATCATCGTATGCAAGCAATCTTCGAATGCGATTAAAAACATCAGTCCATCCTTGTTATGGCTCATTTAGGTTATTCAAGTACCTCTTGGAAAGATGCGCACTCCTAAGCTTTAGACTTTTTTACTTCTTCAAATAAGAAAGCCTAAAATCCTTCAAAGCAGTAGATAAGCAATCGGATTTCTCATTCGTTAGAATTTATAGATGAATCACTTCTATTCAAATTAGAAATAAAAATTCAGAATATTATTAATATATGATCTACTAGATAGTATATAAATAATCCAATTTCTCATTCTTCATGATTTAAGTATAAACAATCTATATTCCAGATACTAATAAAAATTCAGAATAAATGACTTATCTTCCAAATATTAATAAAAATTGGGAGAATTTGTAATAAAGGATAAATTATTACTGCTTCCACCTATGATAGCAACAAAAACATCAGTTTTAATGGCAGCAATGGCTATGTTGGGCACAGTAGCTCCAGCAGCATTTGCCTGGGACGGGGACGACAACAGCTACAATGAGGCCTACATAAAAGACGTGACTCAATCCAATGAGAAGACCTTCGATATATACCAGGACCAAGATGCTTACGCTACAGCGACAACAGGCGATTATAGCGATGGTGACGCAACTGCAGCAATTTCGCAGGACCAAGGCTTCTGTATACAAGATAACCAAGCAAATCAAGTATCAGGTAGAGACTCTGATTCAGAACAAGATAATGAGATAAGCGCAGACGCAGATGCAGAAGCAGAATACTATAGCGCTGCAGAAGCAGACGCATCAGTAGACTGCTCTTAAGAATCAACTAGTAATAGTTGATGTCATCTCCTAGTTAATCTAGGACACAAAAACATCATCACCCCCTTTTCTTTTTTCTTTCATTATCTTCAAAAGCCGTTCCAACTTGTTTGGATTTGCAGCAATTACCCTGATGACTATATACAGTCCTCCAGGCTAAGGCTCCTCTACAACTACAGTATACTAGTACTTACAAAACATCATACAAGACCACGAATTCAATGAGGGGTTATAGTAGTGTTATCAGGTTCAGGCTTCAAAAGAAGGTAGAATACCAAAAAGCTCGACGGAGCGACGACTGCCGCACAATTAAATATCTCATTCGTTTTAAATGGTGCTCCATCTGGATGCGGTACAAAGTTTAGCTCCTCTTTAGCGAAATCATCAGTTCCATTCCATTCAAAAATCGCATAACCACTATCGACGACTATATCCCATCCTTCGGCATCTATGAAGCTTACACTATGTCCTTTCTCTAAATTAGTTGTCGTGATCACCATATTCTGCTAGCAGCCTCAACGTTGACATCATCAATTAAACTTTTTTGTATGAATCTACTTAGTTATTATACTATTGGATAGAAACTATTAGCGCTCCAATAAGTCCTCGCCTCTATTATGTTCCTGTTGAAGCGAAATATTAACACGCTATAGGAACAATTACGAATCTATCTCACGCTTTAACTTCTCGACTGCCTGCAAAACGTCGGCCTTGAATGAAGGCTTCAAAACGATATAGTGCTGGTGCAGTACAGAGCTCGGTGTCCTACCCTGCAATAGGTCAATCACCAAGTCTGATATTCCAAGTCTGTGCAGGTGGGAAGCAAACAATCGCCTGCAATATTTCATATTCATATTGATACCACGACGGCGGCATGTTAGTCTTATCGCGTTCCAGGTAGGGGTTGTTTTACAGTCCAAAGAAGTGATCGGCTGCAAGTTGTCAGGCGTGATAAATGAAATGAAAGCCTTCTTTGTCGTTCTTAGGAATATATCAGGGAATCTAAAATGCTCCAATGTCTGGGTCTCTGGGTTGTAATATTGTGGGTTACGTCTCTCTGACGTAGCACCTTGCCTACTAGAAGAATTTAGCAGTCTGACAGCCTCACAACTCTCGGATGGTCTTAAGCCTGTCAAACACGCAAATTTGATAATTTGAGCCATATTATCAGGTAAGACATGGATCATTTCTTTAATGCGCAGTAGTATGGCATCCAGATCTAGATGATAGGATTAAAGAAGCGCTCAAAGCTGGCTATACTATTATTATCATTACGACTTTTAGACCATTTGATATTATACCTTTGCCGCAATTGCAAAAACTGGTCATATCTTCCTTGATACTTAGATAGATTAGCCAGGGCTGTTAATGCGTGCTGCCTATTCTTAGAGCTGAGTTAGAAGCGGGCTAGCGTCTCCCGTGTCCCAGATATAGCCAAATCTTTTAGCATAGATAAGAATCTCCCTTATGGTATTGGGTGTTTTTCCTTGAGAGGTTAACCATTCTTTTATTTTTTTCAATAACAACTCTAGACTTACGAAACCTTCGCTCTGCCGGGCTGAGCTACTAGGGCAAAACAAAGGCAATTTCAGCTCCACGTTATTTAATGCTTCACGCTAAAATAAATAACGCTGAGAATAGTTTTTTGGTGTGAAAATATCGATCTCAGGAGTCAGAGGCATCTACGGACAAGACCTCAACCTTCACGAGGTGAATAGGTTTGCAGGCCAGTTCGCAGGTTTCATCAAATCTAGTAAATGTGTAATTGCACGCGATACCCGTCCATCTGGCGCGATTATTGCCCAAATCGTGACTGCAAGCCTGATGGCTGTAGGTATCGATGTTTACAATCTTGGTATTGCGCCCACCCCTGCTGCGTTTAGAGAAGCGCGGAAGTATGGCGCTGGTGTTATAGTGACAGCATCACACAACCCATTAGAGTGGAATGGGCTCAAGTTCATAATAGAGGGCAGGGGTTTGTTTGAGCACGAGTTAGAGGAAATGCTCAAGATGACAAGCGAACATGGGGGCAAATTTGGAAACGAGTTTAATATTTACTCCACCTATCTTGACACAGTTGCGGAGATGACAAAGAGCAACAACGCAGCGGCCGTCAAAGTGGGGATTGATGCAGCCGGGGGCGCAGCATGCGGCTATGCAGAGCACCTGTTCAAGAAGCTAGGATACAAGTATTACAGTATCAATGGCATTGCAGGTATATCCTCAAGGGGTCCCGATCCCACTGCAGATGATCTGACAGAGCTGCGTGCACTTGTAACGGCAAACAAACTCGATCATGGTTTTGGGCTTGACCTAGATGCTGACAGGCTTGTAGTTGTCAACAGCAAAGGAGAAAAATTGAGCCCTGATTCAACGCTGCTGCTGTGCGTCGCAAGGGCACTTGAGATAGGCATGAAAAAGTTTGTGACAAGCATCGACACCAGTGTTGCAATAGAGAAATACATCCAGAAGAGCAATGGCAAGGTTGTTGCATACTCCAAAGTGGGTGAGGCAAACGTCGTCAGCAAGATGCTTGATGTCAATGCTGACGCAGGCGGCGAGGGCAGTAGCGCCGGGTTTATCATGCCTAAGATTAACATGTGCCGCGATGGTCTCTTGGCGGCAGCAACGATCTCAACGCTTGACAAGAAGACCGCAGATGAATGTCTGAAGTTTGCCTCGCAATTCACACAAATACGATCAAAGATAGTAGCTAATTCCTCGCTGCACCAAGCAGTGATCGAAAAGCTACCTGATATCTTCAAAAGCGAGTCGTACTCGATACTGACAGAAGATGGAGTCAAGGCGATAATGGACGAAGACTCGTGGGTACTGATCAGGCCATCAAACACCGAACACGCGATCAGGATATCTGTCGAATCCCGAGGTGAGAAGGCACATGCTATTTACAACAAGGCAAGAGAAAAGGTTCAGGCAGTGTATGACCAAGTTAGATGAAAAAGAGATAATCGGAATCTTTGCGAACAAGCTTGGTATAAGCAACCTTGACGACGTGGCGCTGCTAGATAAGGGAATTGTTATCAAAAGCGATATGCTGGTTGCAAGCACCGATGTTCCCCCTGGAATGGAAGCCTGGCAGGTTGCACGAAAAAGCGTCGTTTCATGTATAAGCGATCTTGCTGCCAAGGGAGTCAAGCCACACGCGGCGGTGATTTCACTTGGCATACCAAACAGCTACTCCACGCAGAGGTCAAATATCGAAGGGCTTGCTAGGGGCTTTGCTATTGCCTCTAAGGAATTCGCAGTCAAAATAGTGGGCGGGGACACAAACGAAGCTGGCGAGCTTGTTATTGACTGCAGCATGATTGGATTTCCTGTATTCAAAATTCCAACAAGAAGTGGAGCCAGTCCTGGAGATTATGTCATCGTATCAGGCGCATTTGGACTTGCTCCTGCCGGCCTAGCAATCCTGCTACAGCAAAAAGGGATTACAGCCAGCAGCATATTCAGAAAGCGCGCAGTGAAGTCTGTGCTCGAGCCGCACCCAAGGCAGAGCTTCGGGTTGGTGATTGCAAGATATTCTTCAGCATCGATCGATTCAAGTGATGGACTAGCAGTATCATTATATGAACTGGCAAGCCAGAGTAAGGGAGTCGACATAACAATTTATAGGATTCCGGCTGTAGAAGGCTTGGACAAGTTCGCGCGGGAGAACAGATTTGAAACACAAGAGTTAGTGTTCCACGGTGGTGAAGAGTATGAGATCGTGGCAACGATTCCACCTACCAAAATAAGGCAGGCCGAGGCTGCAGCAAGAAAAGCAGGCGTTAGTTTGCAAGTCATAGGCAGAGTCCAAAGGGGCTCCGGTAGCGTCTTTGTCCGGAAAAAGCTGCTTGAGAACAGGGGCTATGTACACTTCCATAGGCGATAACGTTTTTAACTCTCTATAGAAGCAAGTTCAAGTGCATGTCTGATACAACAGGCGATATTACCCAAACAAAGTGGGGAGTAGCTCACATTTTTAGCAGTTATAATAACACGCTTGTCCATATTACTGATTTGAGTGGAAGCGAGACAATCTCATTCAGCTCAGGCGGACGCCACGTTACCGCTGACCGTTATGAGTCGTCGCCATATGCAGCTATGAAGTCAGCTGTTGCCGCCGCTGAAACGGCCAAGGCAAAGGGCATTAATGCCCTGCATATTCGCGTACGCGCTGTCGGCGGAGTAGGCCCCAGAATTCCTGGTCCTGGCGCTCAGGCTGCTATCAGGGCACTAGCAAGAGCAGGCTTTCGTATCGGTAGGATCGACGACGTGACTCCTGTACCGCATGACACTACAAGAAAGCCAGGCGGCAGAAGAGGACGCAGAGTCTAGATTGCTTTCATTTCTGGCGCCTTTTTTATCTGCGCGCCACAGCCTCTATTTTTCAATTCCTTTTGAAGCCATGCAATGAATTTGTCCTCAAGTTTTTTGCCTTTTGAAGCGTCTATCTTGTAAGCCTGATGTGCATATATCTTCTCGACAAATTGACCGGCCAGAAGCATCTTGGCAAACGACCAACCTAGGCTCTGTACTGGCGGGTCAAGAGCAAACGAGTTTTCCAGCTGGCATTGCCTCTGATAGTCAGAGAGCATATCTAGGGCGATCTTGGCGTCAGGTTCAAAGTCAATTGTCTGAAAATCTAGGATAAAAGTTCCCATTATCAAGGCAAATCATTCTTCTGCTGTTTGAGTTTCTCAGAAAATGAGATCAACTTGCCTTTGTCTTCGACTTTGATCGTTGTATTGACTCTTATATTAAGGCCCACAGCCCTAAAAAGAGCCAAGAGTTCGCCTCCTGATATCCTGCTGGTTATTTCACCGGCCAAAATGAGTCTGGCAATTCTTGTAATAATTGCTTCAGTCTGGGATGGATACTGTCCGTAAGCAAGGTCTAGTACTTGGTCCGCTCTGTCGTAGAGGTATCCAGATACTATTTCCCTCGAGGACTTTGGCTGCTGCTGCTGGTTGACTTTTGCCTTTTCCATCGCAGCTGCCTTTTCTCGAAGTTCCCTTAGCTTGCGTGCATTAATTATGTCAATGTCAGGGTCGTCAGATGGCATTAGCCCTTTATCACTCCTATTGGCACGAGTCTCACTACTTTGGTTGCAATCCCGAGGGAATGCGATACATTGGCTATGGCATCGACATCTTTGTAGGCCTCGGGCGTCTCTTCGACCACGCCTTCTCTTGTGAGCGCTTTGACGTAGATTCCTTTTGACTCTAGGTCACTTTTCACACCGTCAGCGGTATAGCTTCGCTTGGCAGCAGACCTCGACATCATCCTCCCAGCGCCATGTGCAGTAGATCCAAAGCTGAGATCAAGTGAATTTCGGTTGCCAAGCAGAATCCAACTTGCAGTTCCCATAGAGCCGGGTATTATTACTGGCTGCCCGATGCTCCGGTACTTGCTTGGCACCTGTTCCATGCCTGCAGGGAAAGCCCTTGTAGCTCCTTTTCTGTGGACAACTAAATCAGAGGTACCCTTTCCATTAACCTTGTGGCGCTCCACCTTGGCGATGTTGTGCGCAACATCGTAAACGAGATCCATATCAAGGCCGCTTCCTTTTGAGTTGAAGATGCGCTCAAATGTTTTCCGTGTCCAATGCGTTATCATTTGGCGGTTGGCCCACGCAAAATTCAGAGCAGAATACATCGCTTTGCGATAGTCCTCTCCCTCTTTAGAATTGTTAGGCACGCATGCAAGCTCCCTATCTGCAAGCGTCAAGCCATATTTTCGTAGCACAGATTCAGAAACACGCAAGTAATCAGTGCATACTTGATGGCCGAAGCCGCGTGAGCCACAGTGAATAAGCACAGTCAGCTGGCCGACTTGGTTGAGGCCCATTGCCTTGGCCGCCCGCTCGTCAAAGATTTTGTCTACTTTTTGCACTTCAAGGAAGTGGTTGCCGGAGCCCAGACTGCCAAGTTGAGCCGCTCCCCTCTTTCTCGCAGTGTCTGAGACGCTTGCAGGGTCTGCTCCGTTCATCTTGCCACTCTCCTCACATGCTTCCATATCATCCTCAGTACCATATCCATGACTAACAGCCCACCTAACACCTTCTACCAGTAATTCATCAAGCTCCGTCTTTGTAAGCTTGAATGATCCCTCACTTCCAACGCCTGAGGGAACTGACCTGAAAAGTTCGTTGACCAGATCTTTTAGCCGCGGCCCCACATCGCGTTGTGTGAGGTTTGTCCTTATCAAGCGGACACCACAGTTGATGTCGTAACCTACCCCGCCGGGGCTGATCACCCCTTCTTCGAGATCAGTTGCTGCGACGCCGCCGACAGGAAAACCATAGCCTTCGTGGCCATCTGGAAGCACCACCACATGCTTTTTGACGCCTGGTAGCGTGGCGACATTTGCAGCCTGGTCAACCGTTCTGTCCGTCACCATTTTCGATATCAATGATTCACTAGCGTAGATAGTGACTGGAACTTTCATACCTTTGGCGGGGTCGGGGTCTATTCTATACACAAGGTCACTTACCTTCTTGACTCGATGGTTGCCGCTCCTCGTGATAAGTTCGTCCAATTCCGTTACTGCTATTCCTTGTGAAGTAATTATAAGCCTTGCCCAGCATGAGCGGTAAACGTGTACTTATTTTTCAATTTCTCGCTTGCAGGTAATTAATTCCTTAGAGTGTCCCCCCCAACCAAGCAGGATGAGATATATACACATATGATAAAAGATAGGGGGACTAATTGTAACAAGTGGCAAGAAGATTTATTTTCGCCGCTTCGTCGCTCTATCTTTGAGACTGATGCCCATACTGCCGATAGACTCTGGACGCTACGGAAGCAAAGAGATACGCGAGATCTTTGAGGACGAGAGGAGGTTGCAGTATCAACTTGATTTTGAAGCAACCGTTGCACAGGTCCAAGCCCGGCTAGGTATGATCCCGACTGAAGCAGCGGATGAAATTACAAAGGAGGCCCGCTCGGGCAAAATCACCCCTGCTAGAGTTAGCGAACTCGAGTCAGTGAGCGAGCACGACACTGCTGCAATGGTAGAGGCATTAAGCGAGCAAGTCTCGGCCAAATCCAAACTATGGATACACTATGGGTTGACAAGCAATGACGTCATAGATACATCCATTTGCATGCAGATGCGTGAGGCATTTTCAATAATTGAATCAAAGGCATCCAAGCTTGCACACATTTTAGTGGACAGAGCCCTTGAGTTCAAGGATGTGCCAGCGGTAGGCAGGACGCATGGACAACATGCGAGCATCATTTCATTTGGATTAAAATTCGCAGTGTGGGCAGTAGAAATGGCCAAGCACATTGAGCGCATCAAGGAAGGTGAAAAGCGCTTTCTTCTTTGCAAGACGCTTGGCGTAGTTGGTACTGGCTCGTTAATGGGTGATAAGGCCCTTGAAGTACAAAAAATTGTTGCTCAGAAGCTTGGTCTCTACTCTGTAGATGCTGCAACGCAGATTGTGCCTAGAGAGAGGTTTGCAGAAATGCAATTTTGTATTGCACTTATTGGCTCCACGCTTGACAAGATCGCTGTAGAGATCAGAAATCTGCAACGAACAGAGATAGGTGAAGTAGCCGAGCCTTTCAGGAAAGGCCAGATGGGAAGCAGCGCTGTGCCAGTCAAGCGAAACCCAATAAAAAGCGAGCGGGTGTCTTCGCTTGCAAGAATCCTGCGATCATTTGTCAGCGTATCGATGGAAAATATAGCGTCGTGGCACGAGCGCGACCTCGCAAACTCCGCAAATGAACGATTTGCGCTTCCAATGGCCTCTATACTGCTCGACGAAATGCTTAACGCAATGACTAAGGTGATTCAAGAGCTAAAAGTAAACAAAGAAAGGATCGCATCCAACATTGAAATGACAAAGGGCCAGATTTATGCCGAATTTATATTAGATGCACTAATAAAGAAAGGAGTTGCTCGCTTCGAGGCCTATCGAGACATACAAAGAGTAGCGTTTTCTGCACAGGAAACTGGCGAGCACTTTTTTGATGCTGCCTGCGGAGACAGGAATATGTCAGCTCACTTATCAAAGGAGGAATTAGCGGCTATATTCGACGCCAAGAACCATCTGGCTTCCTCTGGAATGATAATTGAGAACGCCGCTAGAATAGTCATAAATGCCGCAAAACAGATGTAAAATGCCGTCGGTGAGATTTGAGCTCACGACAGCTCGGTCTTCAGCTTCACCCCTTAAAAGGTCGAGTGCTCTCCCAGGCTGAGCTACGACGGCACTGACAAGACTAGTTTTACAGATCATATATAATCGTGTCTTAAAAGACAGGCAGGCAGTATTACTCTCAAATTTGCGATTATCCTGGTGTACCAGAACTTCTCTCACCAGGGCGACTCCAAGCCCGCTCAACTATGGACCATCATTATCTTCATCGTTATCCATATTCTTTTTTATAGCTGAACTTTTAAGCGCAAAGACTCCAAACCACGTTAATTTCCATTTTTACACGCTGCTATTACAGAATTATCTTACCTAAAGTAAATAAGCGTAAAACGTAGAGTTTGATTATATGACGCTCAATGCTGATAATCAAAACCCAGTCATGGATTCAGCAGAAGAACGAAGGCGGAGGTTCCTTGAGGAATTTGAAAAGCCTTTCAAGTGTGAAAAGTGTAATGAACGATTTAAGAAGAAGAAGTATCTTCGTGAGCATAAATCCGAAGTACATTCATATTGATGATAAAAAAAGGTGCCGGAGGCGGGATTTGAGCCCGCGACCTTACGATTTCTTACCGGATGAGATTATGAGTCGTACGCTCTAACCAAGCTGAGCTACCCCGGCACGAATCGTAACGCCACTGGTTTTTAGCAGTACATAATATAAGTTATGCAAGAATAACTTCTAGGATATGGATGGCAATAATGCAATCAGTCGAGGGTAGTTTCGTTACAGCATTCGGAAAATTTTCTTCTGTTGCTAATCTTGGCACTGGATGTTATTCTTCAATCAGCCCCTGCCGTTCCTTATGAAACCCGTTACAAAATGATCTATTGAAGAGGGCAATATATGCAGGTCTTGATAGAATAAAATAATATATAATTTTGAATGCATTACCAGTGAGAATTTGACTATGAGTAAAAGTTGCTTGCAGGTGGCAGACATCACCACCAGCTTGCATGACTGCATCAACAACGGTTAACACGACACTTATTTCTTATAGGCTTTCTATACGCTAACCTTGAGGAGATGTAGGATGTTCCGCCGTTGTAGCAGTATATGCTCCTGTCATAAGTGCATAGGATATGTCCTGCAGTATGGCATAGGTATTGTGTATGTTACTGACAGTATTGTGGCGTCCATGTGTCGACGCCAAATAAGAATATACAATCATTCAAACATTCGACGTACATCGCCTTCAAGTACGCCCGATCCTGAGTGCAACCTGTCAATGTGGTTTGACAGCCCTTCTTTTGTATCAAACGGAGACTCACAGTATGGGCACATAAGCTTGGCAGTACTGATATCTCTCATGTAGACTATGGCCTTGGGATTGATAATGCAGACGGGAGTACCCTTGATAGCAGTATGCGCTGTGGAAACCGTAGCCATATGGATCTTCTCAAAGATGTCGTCCCGAGAAACCATCCCAAGCACCGCAGAATGGGAGCTGATTATTACCTGCCTTATTATATGTTTGTCCATTATTGAAAGGGTTTCCTGAACGGTGTTGTGCGGGCCCACTGCAAGAACTGGGCTCGTCATTATTTCCCTAAGCCTAACTTTACCGGGGTTTCTTCCCTGTGACATCACCTTGAAGAGAATGTCAGTCTTGCTCACGATGCCCACTACTTCTCCTGCATGTGATACAAGGACGCTTCTGACGTCTCTCTCCTTCATGATGTTTAATGCTTGGTCAGTGAATTTGTCACCCTCTAAAATGGCTACATTAGTGTTTATGAAATGCTCAATAGGTGATGAGAGCAGTGCAGAAATATCATCTGGGATGTAATGAGAATCGCTCATACCCAATTGTCCCTCCTGTGTTTTATTTAAGCATGGCTAAGTTTGTTTGTCCTCAAACCTGAGCTTTATAAGGTTCTGACCTCCTGCCTTTCGTATTTCGACGAGCTCTTCGCGCTCTAGTCTCTTGATCAGCCTCCATATCGTAGTCCTGGGTAGCTGAAACTTGCTTCTGACCTCACTTTCAAAGGCTGCCCCTTCCTTTTCAGCCAAGAACTTTAACACCTGTTGGTCTTCAGGGCGCAAGTGCGGTTTTTCTACAAGTATATTGCCAACTATATGGGAAAGGATAGAGCTATCTGTCTGAGAATCAGATATGGGACTTGGTATTGGGGGAATGCTGGTCTCATCTCGCGATTCTGCCATCTCTTGCTGCTCTTCTACTTCTACAGCATCTTGCTTGCGTTCCCCTGGTGCTACTGAGCGGGTAGGATGGAATACCGCTGCCGGTGCCCTATTGGTGATGTTGCTATTATTAGCATGGGGGTTTTGTAGATCCTCTGCCTTCTGAACCTGTGGCACTGACTTTGAGTGCCTCCTCCTCTTCCTTAGCAACACTACTATGGTGCCGGTCCCTCCCGCAGCCGCTGCTGCTGCTATTATTGCTGCAATCATCACAGGTATTGGTATTTCTGGTTGTGCAGGTTTGGCATTCAGTGCTGTAACAGCATCTTGTGCTGAGTTTCTAGCTTCTGTATAATTGCCAATTGCAAATTCGTTGTTTGCCTGATCGAGCATTTGTGTAATGACAGCAATATCTGAGCCTCTGCTGCCTGCGGCGTTGTTTATCTGCGCCTCGGCACCTGCAAGTGTGTCTTGGGCCGCCGCATACTCCCTACCTGTATCAATAGCCGCGTCATTTGCTTGATCTGCCAATCTTTCAGCGTCTGTGAACATGCTGTCATCACGTGCATCTATCGCTCTCTGAAGCAAATCCTTTGCGCTTGTAAGCACAATGCCTGGATAGTTGTTATTTATCTGAACAATGGTAGTTTCTGCTGCATTGATGACAATGTTTGCTTGCTCTTGTGTGCCTAAAGTTCCTATTACGTAAACGAACCGTATATTCCCAGGTTTGTATGTAAGGAGTTGCTGATCACCTACAAGAACTATGGATGGGTTTTCCCCTGGATCTGTCAATATGCTATCTGGGGGGAGCTTGACTGAGACGCTGATCGTAGAATTAAGGCTGAATATCCATTCCCTTCGGTCCTTGGACAAAAAATCAGGTGTGGTATAACTTATTTTTAGATTTGAAGCGTTTGGCCTGCTGAGGACAATTTCATTTGACGTTTCACCTCTCTTAAATTCGACAGCATTGTCCTCATAGTCAACAGCGATAAGGTCATGGATGTCGTCTCCAAAAAGCTTGATCCTAATTTCTTGAGCAAGAGGATCTTCTATGCCGACGTTATGTTCAACAAGCGCGTCGCCATTTGCAAAGAGTGCGATAAAAAGTGATGAGGCTGAAGTATGGCCTTCTTCCTCATTCTCCTGCTCTTGAGCAGATGCAGGGATTACGGCATTAATAACAATAAGAAGGAGCATACCCGGAATGAAAAACCCCGCTCCATCTTTCCAATGATATACAGATCCCATTAAAGCGAGTTTACCAAGCTTAAAAGGAAAGCTGAAAACGATATAAGTCTTCTGACCTACCTAATTCCTTATCTCAGGATAAAATGTTCTAAAGTTCTTGTCTTTGTAGCCCTCGACCCACTTAAACTTACGCTGCAGCGTTGAAGTATATATTTTAGTCCAGTCAAGGTCGACGTAGTTGAGCCATGCCTTCATAATCCGCGGGTCGATATAGTTGCGAAGTGATGTGCCAAGATTGTAGTCACGGGTCTCCTGCTGAAGTATCAGCTGCACTTGTAATTTTTCTATCCTCTCTTCTAGCCGCTTCTTCTGGATCTCTGTCTTCCAATTCTTGGCTGCAAGATCTGCCTTAAGCTGGGTTATTGCCTGCCTCTTTTTGGTGATCGATTCTTCGAAATTTTCGAGTGCCTTTCTCGCCGAAGGGTTTTTGGGATCGATCCCTTTTTTGTGATTGCACGTGATTGCAGCTTCAAGGTTCGCCTTCTTCGCTGCATAGATTTTCTGCACTTCTAAAGAGGTCTTGTCGACCTTTGCCTTTGACAGCTGCAGCTGCAGCACTCTGGTCGCGATACACGTTCTGAACACCTTGGCAGTAAGCCCTGGCATTATCTGCTGCAAGAATGCATTTACCTTGCGTGAATTTATACCGTCAAATATCGGGTCGCTCGGCTTTTTGCCTTGCATGAATTTTTTCAGGTTGTTGTAAAGTGCCCTTGTGTCTTCCGAATCTACTTCCAGCCTCTTTTGCCATGGGACGCTGTCCTTTCCCAAAAAATTGAATTCTATGACCTGCGTACCGTTTATCTGGGGAAACCCAATATGCTCGACTCTAAGCGTACTTGCGCCAACAGTGTCAGCCTCCTCAGGATCCTTTTCATCGCCGACTCTCATAGCAAGCTTTAGTATCAGGTAAGCAACAGTAGCTACCCTACCGTCTCCCTTCATCATCCTACGCATCACTTCCCTGTGCACTTTTCCCTCACGCTCGGCAAGTTTTTTTGCCTTATCATACTTGGCTTTATCGTTTTCTTGACGCAACGCTGCCGAATCGTGCAGCCACACATACTTGCGCTTACCCGTCAGACTCTCTATCCAAGTGGCGAGCCATGTCGAAGAATGATCGTGGATGATCGCCTTCCAGTTACCTTCTGGCACTGGCGCGCTTTCACCTAAGTTTAGCGTAACATCCTGCGGCCTCACCCGTGGCTTCCACCGACCTCTCATTGGGTGCTGCCCGCGGCCCATGAACAATCCAGGCGGCTCGACCAGCCAGTTTGCGATATCGACTTCAATTCCATCGACTACTGCCTTACCATAAATTGCCTTGAGTCTTTCGCGCTCGGCCTTTTTTGCCTGGGCGATACTTTTCTTTTCCTCTTTTGGAAGGGTCTTGTATCTCTCCTTTTCTTGTTCTTTCATCTCTCTTTCTTCATCTGCAAGCT
>DAINBL010000008.1:14179-16168 GCA_036732945.1 Nitrososphaera sp.
GTCTTGTATCTCTCCTTTTCTTGTTCTTTCATCTCTCTTTCTTCATCTGCAAGCTCGTAAGCCATCGAAAAGTCTATGTCCTTTATCATGATGTTGTTATCACTCTTTAGTAGGAGCTTTTGGAGGTCGCTGAGGAAATTTTCTTGGAAGATAGGATCTTGGACGTAGTGAGTATCCTTTTTCTTTGCCCATGAATAAACAATTTCTTCCTGATCCGGGTTGAGCGCCAGTTTCTCCCCTCTGATAGTGATTGTGATGCCCCTTGGCTGATATTCAGGGGGGAAGGCAACACCCTTATGCTCAAGTGTCTGCCACTTTGCACGCGGAGTTGCAGCAGTATTACTGACGACTTCTTCCAATTTTATTTAAAGCCATCTACAACTACTCTTAAACTTTGTCCCGTTAGATAAGAGCTCTGTCACCCCAAACCTTCTCGCCTATTTTCGTCTTTTCACCCTCTACTATCCTATTCATTACCTCAATTGCAGCAGGCTTGTGCAGAAACTCGTTGTTGTTACCGCACCGGTAGGAATAGGTGCAACGAGGACAGCCACTTTCGCTCATGCATGAGCATTCAGATAATATGCGGAGCGAGCGTCCAAAAGCATTCTCTAACCGCTCATACAATATCCTGCTGGCTCCATTGCCACCCACGCTACCATCGTAGACGAATATTAATCCCGATGAGCCAAGTGAAATGCCGCCTAGGTCCTGAGATGCACCTCCTGTTATCATAGCACTTCCCTCTATTATGACGTGCTCTGAGGCATGAAAGCCACTCATCTCCACGTACTGCTGGTCTTCCACTTCTTGCAAAATGTGTGCTGGCCTAGGTGCTCTAAATACAAGCCCTTTTGTAAGGAATTCGTACTCGAGCGGCTTGTCAAACATCACTTTTTTCCCTTGTGCTACCTCCTGACCGATTTCGATGTTGGAATAGCCTAGCACTCTCTTTTGGATCTTGAGGCCACAATATGCTACTTCTACTCCGAAAACTACTTTTTTTTCGTATATCTCTAAAATGGAGGGCCAGTCGTCTGTCAAGGCTTTAGTGTAGTAAGGATAGTCGGATGGAATTGGTGCAAGCACCGCATATGGCTGGCTGTTCACCTCAAAATGGAGCTGTTGCACTTTGTACCGCCGACCTGCAAGAAAGTAAACCGCATGTTGATGGAGCTCTTCGAGCGCCTGCGGCAATGCTCGATCGCCTACAATCTTATTGTTAAACTTGATGTCGACCCTGCTTCCTATACCGCGTATGCTATATCCATCAAGCACCTTCAATGCTTCCTTTAGGTCAGGTACGAATCTATCTCTAACCACCTTGACAATACCCTTTGAGACAAGCTTTTGGAGTACGTCCCATACCTGCTTAGATTCTGAAATCAACAACGGTCTGTCGCAGGCCATCGCTAGTACTTGGTACTCCAGTACGAACGGATTTGACGGATCAGTGTATGCCCATTCGTGATCGTCCATATAGTCTGCTGGATGCATCTTATAATACTGGCTTATTGGATCATTGCCAAGTGCGAGGAATGCGTAGCCCTGCTGGCCTCGCCTTGCTGCGCGACCGACCCGCTGAAAAAGCCGGTTAATAGGCACAATATTAGAAATTATCGCATCCACACTGCCAATGTCGATTCCAAGTTCGAGCGTAGGTGTAGCGGATATTGCCATGAGCTGGCCTGCCTTGAACTCTTGTTCTATTTCTTTTCTGAGAGCCGATGTTAGGCCGGCACGATGCACTCTGATGTTAATTCCCTGTCGCGCTGCATAGAATGCCATCAGCTCGGAGCTAAGATGTGAGCTAGCAAACACGATAGTTCTATGCTTATTCCTTGTGGTTTGCCTAAGGAGGTCCAGCATCAATGACCTGTAAGATCTCATCGAAGGAAATATTATCGCAAGGTTTATTCTGCCCCGCCTGCCAGTGCCGTTAACTACCTGCATTTGCCTTCCAAAAAGCGTCTTGCAAAATTCGGCAGC
>DAINBL010000009.1:0-16064 GCA_036732945.1 Nitrososphaera sp.
CCATGACGCCATAACTGGCATTGAGAATGACCTTGATAGCCTGGCTTACCACATTATACAGCTTGCGCTCTTCTGGGGGAAGTGTCTTGTCCTTTGATAGGTGTTTGTAATAGTTGACCCTCAGGTCACGAAGCGATCCTATGAGAAATGAAGTCAAACCTTTCCTGCGCCTGCAGACCCAGTGGGTTGTACCTTCCACCTTGTTTTCTCTACAGTCTTCATGAGAGCAATTGATAGTTTCGTACGATAGATTATGCACTTTAATAATGCTAGGATAGAGGCTTGCAAAGTCAAGGACAATGACGTTAAAATGTATACCTGGTACAGGCTCGACGACTTCGCCACCACGGTATTTTTTTTCCTTAATGATAGCTGTAGTCGACGAAGTACCTTTTTTTTCTAGCTCACTCCTGCTGGGTATTAGCTCATTTCGCTGGCGATGCTCGTAGTACAAGATGCCCCTGATCCATTGATTGACGCCAAAGCGGGCGATATCATCTACTGACAGCCGGCCAATTCTTGCAATGACAACAAGCAGTTTCATTAGCAGATTGTCATTAAAGCTGGTCAGCCTATATGTGAGGTCGGCGTCCTTGAGGCAATATTCCGCTAATCTCTGAATGGGCAAGTCGCTTATGTCCCCCTCAAACTCTATTTTTGAGTCGCCCAACAATGCTTCGCTGATCGCATTCAGGGTATGGTCGGTGTAGGCACGGCTGAAAGCATAGATCTGGATAGACCTGTTGTCAAACGTCCTGTAGAGGTCTATGTGGATTCCATGCCTGACTCCGACCGGCTCCGCCTGCATCCCATGTTTGATAAATGACTCTTTTTTGACCACTATGGGCACCTTGTCCTTTGGGACCGCAATGCCGTTAGGATCAATGCGGGAATCCTGCGAGCGTGCATAGAGATAAGGTAGGTCAAAGTCATCACCATTGAACGTGATTATGATCGGATACTCATTGATTATCGAGAATGCCTTTTCTAGCAACTCTTTTTCAGATGCGCAGGGTTCTGCATCAGGAATTAGCGGTGTGCCGTCGCTTGATATGTTATTTGCAAGCACGAGCACTTTCTTGAAACCGTCACTTCCAACAAATCCAACAGCTGTTATACGCCTGTCATGGTCGCGGGGATTTGGCATTCTTCCCTCTTCACTCTCAACCTCGATGTCGACAGCTACTCGCTTCAGCTCCGGTATTGGCTGATTGAGTAATTTGGCCCAGTTTGTGATATATTGTCTATATTCCTTGCCTGCCTCCCCTGTTTCCTTTATTTTGTCCCATAGTAGGCTTCTGAGTGCAAAATGCACCTTCTCAGAAATAGGATACTCAAATGGTATTATCTGCTCATCTTTTCTAAGGTAATATGAGCCTGGTATTAGCGCGCGATCATAGAGGTAGTTCTCATGATATTTGATATCGGCTTCCCATGACGTCACTTTTTCACGGAAGCTATGGTCGGTGCCGCCTATTGAGAGTGGATCAGGTGCAATCACTTTGAGGACTTCAATTTCCTTGTCAAGAATGATATCTTGTTTTTTGACATGTTTGAGTGTGAATTTGGTCTCTTTTTGCGCGACCTGTTTAGCTTGCTCTGCAAAGTCCATCTTTGTATAGCAGTAGGGTTTGTGGTCTGTCCGATCGCGCCATTGGTAAATAATCTTGTCTTGCGGATCGTAAAACTTCAGGTAGACTTTCTTCTCTTCGCCAGAGTAAACGGCGGACAGCAACAGCATTGGTTTGCTATCTTTGGGCAACTCCGGCAGACTGTCAAGCCCTTTTCTTCGATCTGATACAAAATCCTGCTGCTGAGCCAAGATACATCGTGTCTGTCCATAGATCGATATTAAACGTTTTATCTAACAGATGGATTCATGCCTCATGTGGACTGCAAGGTCGCAATAATTGGTGGTGGTGTGCTTGGAACGTCAATTGCATACTTTCTATCGGCTCACGCCAAAAGTCCTGAATCAATAGCGCTAGTAGAGCAGGAAAAGAACATTGCGCAGCATAGCAGCAGCAGGAATACTGGCAAAGTGCACGCCCCATTTCTCTACGACCCTACAAGAAAAAAGACTTTTGCCAAGGCTGCAGCGCTTGGCTACGAGATGTGGCAAAAGTATTCCAGTCACAAGGGAATGCCGTTTAAGCATGATGGCGTCCTTGAAGTTGCACTCAATGACGAGGGGATCGACCGGCTCTATAAGTACATGGAGTGGGGGTTGGCAAACGGCCTTACAAAAAATGAACTGCAATTGCTTGATAAAAATGAAGTGGCAAGAATGGAGCCAAACGTGCGGTGTGCCTCTGCAATCTATTGCTCCAAAGATGCATCGGTTAACTACGGCGCATTTACGATTGGACTTTTAGAAGATATTCGGTGGTTCGGCAGCAAGCTGCTCTTGGGACACAAGGTTGAGCAAATATCCTCATACAGACAAGGGGCTTATTCTATGACCACGAACCAAGGCAAAGAGGTTCGAGCAGAGTATCTTGTGAACGTAGCCGGCGGCAACTCGATGGACGTTGCCCAGATGATGGGTATTGCGCAGGGTTATACCGACATGCATTTTAGAGGGGAGTACTGGCAAGCACCACCACAATACCATAATCTGACAAAGCTGTCGATCTATTCGGTCCCGAAGCATCCGGAATACCCATTTCTCGATCCACATTGGATTGTGCGAGCGGATGACACGTGTGAGGTGGGGCCAAATGCCATGCCTGTGTTTGGTCCGTATGCCTACGGTTGGCGTAGGAACTTGGCCGATATGCTACCAAAATTATTGGAGTCATCGCAGACAGGCGCGCGTAAGATTTTTTTTGATAGGCAGTTTCTATCACTTGTAACCACTGAGTTGAAGAGCTCTTTGTCCAAGACAATGATGATAAACAGAGTGCGTGAATTTTTGCCGCAGCTCAGACCATCTGCTTTTACCCAGCGCGGGACTGCCGGCATAAGATCATCAGTCATTGACAAGACGGGCAGATTCTTACCCGACACGCTTATACTCGAGCGTGATTCTTCTCTCCATGTGCTCAACTACAATTCGCCAGGAGCCACAGGTGCACTCCCTATGGGAGCCAACATCGCAAATAAGATAATAAGAGCGGGTATATTGCAAACAAGCGACAAGGCAAGGTCGCTGTGGGATGCATCCGTAATTGCCGATAGGATGAAAGCATGATCAATTTTTTAAGTTACTGCCCGTCACGATATAATATAACTTGCTTAAGGAAGTTTTTCTTGGCGCTCTAAGAGACAAAGAGGTCAAGATATCAAAGGTAAAAGATTCAAATTTCCACAAAATTCTAGCAGAAGCATCATCGCACTGGATTTCATACGAGTCTATGCCGGAAATATGCGAATCTGCCGGCATTGATAGTAGCTGGAACAGGCGCGCATTTCAGGGTCTTCAACTTTACGTAATAGATGCAGTGGCAGTCACTAGCACCAACAGGATCTTATCTATAGAGTGGGAACAAGACATAGTCGGCTCCGCAAGAAGCGAGCTTCTAGAATCAAAGGCGATGGTAATGGAGGCGTCCATTGCCCAAAAGGCGGCTGGCAAAGCTGACATTATCTGCGTTGACGGCTCACTCGTTTCCCGTTTGACTAAAAGCAGGCCTGAAGCAGCGTCTGAAATGGTGCAGAAATGTGGCAACTGCATTTTTATTTCAAAGACCTCTGAGAGCAGGCTACAATTCAGCCAGATGGGGTCAAAGGCTGGTGACATTTACTACTATGGACACACATGCAAGGAGGCCGGATTTAGCATTCCTGTTGAAACACAGTTCTGCCATGCGCCGCTGTTTGAAGTCTATGCAAGGCTGCGCGACCATACTCCTGTCATCAGGCTTGAAATAATGAGTAGCGCAAGTGAGCAGGAGGTAAAATCGATCTTGAATAAGCTGCGGTACCGCAGTGTAGCAGGCTATCCGTACTGCCTGAAGCTCGCACACAACACCTGCAAGATAGGTAGTGAAGATATAGACAGGCTTGCAAGCATATTTGGCTTGCAGAATGAGCAAGGGGCAAGGGATGCTCTAAATGAGTGAGGAACTAGGCATCCTGATCGGTGTCACAAAGCCGGATCAAGTGACATTTGAATCAAAAAGGCCTGTCAGCATCGGCGAATACGTTATTCTCAACTACAACGGGGACAATGTGCTCGGACTTGTTGAAAGGTCATCCATTAGCAGCGATGCACTAGGCAGCAGCATTCGCAACTACGAAGAGGCATTTGAGAGCAAACAGGTTGCCGCCGAGAACCGTCGAGATAAAAGTTACAAGGGGCATGTGCGCATTCTTGGATATGTGACTGAATTGAAAAAGTGCAAGGCAATACTACCTGCACTGCCACCAGAGCCTGGCACCGAAGTATATGAAGCGTCGGTTGAGGACCTTGCTGCCATTTTTGCACCCTCTGGACCGCAGTGGGTAACGATAGGAACACTTCTTCGCAACACTGCAGTTAGTGCTCGAGTGGACGTCGACAAAGTCGTTTCGCGTCATCTTGCAGTGCTTGCCATGACTGGCATGGGCAAGAGCAATCTAGTCTCGCTTTTGGCTAAAGAAATTGCCAGGATAAACGGCACAATGGTGATTTTTGACTACCACGACGACTATTCTACGCTTGATATGGGGTCTAACCACATCAACCTGCTGGACGGAAGGATAAACCCGCGGCTTTTGTCTGCAGATAAGCTCGCAGAGGTCGTTGAGATTCAGGAGAATGCTTCTAACCAAATGCATGTACTTAGGATAGCGTTCACCGAAGAGGTCAAACAGCACAAGGGTGAGGACTTTTGGGATGCGCTCATGAACGCTGCATCAGAAGTTGGTGCCGACAAATCGTATCGAGAAGCAGCCGCCAAGGTAGTTGACAAGATCGACGATGCAAGGCGCAAGTTTCACAACATCCTGGATCCTGGTATGACAGATCCATTAGCGCTTCTCAAGAATTACAAGATAAACGTTATCAATCTGGTAGAACTGACTGAGCGACAGGCTAACATTGCTGTGTCATTCTACCTTGAAGAGCTATTGAACGACAGGAAAAAGGCAACGCGGCAAAAGAAGAGCGCAGCCAAATCGCAGCCGAGGTTTCCAGCCCCCGTCCTTGTGGCAATAGAGGAAGCGCATGTATTTATACCAAAGGACGAAGACACAGATACGAAATATTTCGCTTCC
Organism: Nitrososphaera sp.; assembly: GCA_036732945.1. Lineage (GTDB taxonomy): Archaea > Thermoproteota > Nitrososphaeria > Nitrososphaerales > Nitrososphaeraceae > Nitrososphaera. The sequence continues at coordinate 5,200 of DAINBL010000009.1, forward strand.
AAGGTTGCGCGTGAAGGGAGGAAATTTGGGCTTGGGCTAGTCATAGTGTCACAGCGCCCAAGGGGAATCGATGCTAACATCTTGAGCCAAATGGGCTCGCTGGCAGTAATGCGTATGATTCAGCAGGACGACCAGATGCATGTTTCTGCAGCAAGCGAAGCACTCAGCCGGGATCTTATTGATCAGCTGACATCGTTAAACCCCGGCGAGGCGATATTTGCCGGTCAGTGGGTCAGCCTACCGACCTTTGTGAAGGTAGACGAAGTCAAGGAGCGAAAGATAGGCGGCGACCAGAAGGCGGTAGAACAATGGAGGCAGCTAGCAGCAGTAAAGCAGCAGATCGCCAAAGAATCATCTAAGTCATACATTCCATCCGGCTATATACAGGATTAGTAGTTGATGTTCCTACAGAACACAAAATGTTAATCTCTCACATCTCTGACCTCCACCTAGGATATTCGCAATTCAGCCTAGAGGAAAGGGAGGAAGATGTGTACCAGGCTTTTCATGAGGCAATAGATGTATCAATAAAGGAGAGAGTCCGGCTGGTCATTTTATCTGGCGATCTCTTTCACAATCCTCGGCCGTGCGGCAAGGCGATAATCACGCTTGGCAACATACTGAAAAAGCTGAAGGAAAACCAGATCTCGGCGGTCTTTGTGCTGGGCGAGCATGACATCAGCCGACTTCGCGATGTGCCATTTGTTCATATTTACAGCAACCTTGGACTTGCAAAGAAGCTCCGGTGTGACGAACCTTTCAAAATTGAAAATTTTGTATTGTTTGGAGCAGATAAGGAGCGGGCCGGTAGCATCGATTCACTGATCGAGAAGATGCGTCAAGCAGAGCAGCTTGCAAAGCAACATGGTGGCAAGAAGGTGCTTGTGCTGCATCAGGGGCTGGCTGACTTTAACAAGTTTGCAGGCGAGCTCAATTCTACCGATCTACCTGCAGGGTTTAACTACTATGCACTTGGTCACTATCATGATCACCATGAAAAGAGGTTTGATTTCCTTGGAGGACCCCTTGCTTACCCTGGCTCAATCGACCTGACTCCGAGTGAAGGGATCAAGGAAGTGGACAAGGGCTTTATCCTAACCGACATGTCTGGCGAGGAGCCATCAACACAATGGGTACGGCTTGAGAGCAGGCGTCAGCAATTCTCTGCCAGAATTGACTACAACGACATTGTAAATGAGATCGATCAGATAATCAAGAAAGCAACAGCCTATGGCAAGAAACCCATTGCAAGGATAGAGGTAGCCGGGAGCAACATTGACTCTAAGGTGATAGCTGAACACTTGAAAAAGCTCAACGACTGCTGTCTTCACTACATTTGGCAGCCACTACAAGAGCATCTTGCCACTACTCTGTATGATTCCAAGCCTGCAGACATTGATAGTGAGCTCTATCGGCTGTCTGCACAAGCTCTTGGGTCCGACGAGCTAGCCAAGTTTACGGTGGGCGAAGTATTGCCACTGGCAGCTGACAAGGATGCCAAGTCGGTTCTGGAAATACTGTGGCAGGCGTACAAGTCAAACAGATTTGGAGGTCATAATGTTAAATGATAAAAGACATCCAGCTGAAGAACTTTATTGCACACAAGGACACCAAGCTAGAATTTTGCAAGGGTATAACGATCTTTCTAGGTCATAACGGCTCTGGGAAGTCCTCAATTATCGACGCAGTAACATTTTCGCTCTTTGGCAAGCATACACGAAAGTCTAACAAGAACCTTGTAAGAAGAGGCGCCAACCATGCTATAGCGCAGATGCGCTTTGCTGTCCAGTCTAAAGAGTTTCAGGCGATAAGAGCGCTCAATGGCTCAGGCCTCCAGTCATTTTCCCAGCTTGTACTTGTATCAGATGGCGACAAGATAGTAAACAAGCCCATTGTCGGCGGCGAGCGCAGGCAGTTTGGTGAGTCAATGAGTGTAGAAATAGCACGGGTACTCGGGCTCAACTATGAAAAGCTGCGTGTTGCTGGAGTAGTGCAGCAGGGGGAGCTGGTCAAGATAGTGGAAGCACAACCAAAAGACTTTAAAGAATTGCTAAATGGTCTGATTGGCATTGACCGACTTGACTCAGCTTATGAAACTATGCGCAATGTCATCGTAGGCTTTCGCGAAAGGCTGCGCGATGAAATAGGCTACACTGACGAGGAAGTTCCGAAGGTAGAAAAGCTGCTAGAGGAAAAGGAGAAGGATCTAAAGGAGGGATCATTGCTTTTGAAAGAGTATGAAGATGAAAGAAGGCTGCTTGAGAAAAAGATAGGCCAGCTTGAGAAGGAAATCGAAAGGTTGGAGCCGGTCATCCAAAAGACACAGGAGCTTCAGAACTGCGAAAAGCTGCTCGTGCGCCATGTTACCGAAAGGCGCAGCCATCTTAGCACAGAGGTAGAACGGATGGAAAGACTAGTTAAGGAAGCAAAGAACTTGCTCGATGTGCTGAAAACCAAAGAAGAAGTGCAGATAAGGCTCAAGATGATAAAAGCTGAATCAGAGGAGATCCAATCAAAGCTGGAGGAAAATGAGGGCATAATGGGTAAGCTAGTTGGCTTTCTAGAGTGTGCCGGCAGGCTCCATATAACGGATGGCAAATGCCCTGTTTGCAACTCTCCCGTTACAAAGGTTAATGAAATGTTTAACATAGATCATATTCAGCTGGAGATCAGGCGCAGATCAGAAGAAAAATACAAACTGCAAGTAGCCAAGGTTGAGCTCAAGAAAGAAGAGCAACATCTGACAGAGCAGGACAAAAAGATAATGACAGCAGAAAAGTTCCTATCAAACAATTCTATCATCTCTGAAAACGACTTGGTCGAGGTTGAAGACGAACTCAATGGCAAGAAAAAACATCTGGCCAAACTTCCGCTGCAAATAGCGTATGTGGGAGATGATCCTTTCAAGCTGGTAATAGATGGTGTCTCAAAGACACTTGCTGAAGAAATCACTGCATTGCGGGGCCAGATGAGCGGCTTGAGCCACCAGCAATACACAGATGCGAAGCTAGAGAGGACAAAATTGATACAAGAATTGCAGACTGCAAGTGTCAAGACTGGTGAATATAGACGTGTAATAACTGACGCGCAGACAGCCATAGATTCTGCCAAGCATGCAATGGAGCAGCTACGACAGGCATCTGAATTCTCCAAAATGCTGGAAAGAATGCGCTCGATGATATTTAATAGGGACGGGATGGTGGGCATCAGCCTTCGCTCATGGGCTCTAGGAGTTATATCGCAGAAAGCGTCAGAATATGCCTCGCTCTTCAACATTGGCATTTCGAGGATCGAACTTACAGAAGATGCACGGGAAATATCTATAACGTGTTATGGAAGGCAGGGTGAGATTGACATGGACTCACTTTCCGGAGGTGAAAAGGTGGCCGTAGCACTTGCACTTCGTCTTAGCATTGCCTATATGATGGGTTCAAACAAGCTTGATTTCATCATTTTAGATGAGCCGACGGCACATCTTGACGAAGATAGGAGGAGAGGGCTTGTCAGAATACTATCGGAGGCGTTCAGAGAGGGTGTTGGACCGCTAGCCCAGCTAATAATAATAACTCACGACTCAGAAATTTTTGAAAACTCGGAAGTTGATCAAATATTTAGGTTTGCCATGACAGCTGATGGTTCGTGCATTTCAAGAGAATGACAAAGTCATCTTTTGTAGTCATCTTCCAGCAGCATCATGATATCTCTGCTTGCTCAAACTCACCTAGTTTTTTTCTAAAATACTAACATCAGTGACTATATCCATTCAGTTGATGAAATGCTTTTTAGATATGGTCTTAGTTCGCCAGTCTGCCGTATTTTTGTATCTCATTGACACGCTGCATCTTAGTGCCCTTTTATCACATGGCAGACCCCAACGCGATTATTATGAGAATAATGGATAACAAACGCCTATCGCCCTTCTTGTAACTTTATGTAGTGGGCTTGTCTGTGTCCTATAATATACACTATAATAGTGTCTTGCAAAGGCAAGAAGTCAGAGCCGTACTCATCACAAGGTCATGGCTGATGGGAATGGACCGATATTTCAAAAGTGATTTTGCTAGACATGCATTCTATAGAATATTTCTTCGCAGGCAATATAAGTTCGTATCTTGTTTTCAGCTGTGGATTTAATGCCGTCATACCATTTCGCTAATAGTGGAGTCCATCGCATCAAAGCGAGGTGGCTATAGGCTCTGCCGTCTTCTGCTCATTCTATACTGGTAGTTGACGACGAGCTGGATATTGTGTTGATCTTCAAGCAGGCATTGGGCAGGCAGGGCTATACCGTCTTTGGCTTTACTGATCCTTTGCTGGCTCTTGAACATTTTAAGGTAAACTCTGCAGATTATGGCTTGGTAATAACAGATGTCAGGATGCCGCGGATGAGCGGCTTTGAGCTTGCTGCAAACGTTAAAGCTATCAAGCCGGATGCAAAAGTAGTGCTCATGTCAGCATTTGAAGTAAGTGATCTTGAATTTTCAATGCCCAGAGTCAAGATAAATGACTTCCTCAGAAAGCCGGTTGATGTTAAGACCCTTGTGCGAAGAGTCAAGGTCGCAATGGCAAACTAAAAATTATCTATTATAGATCATCTTTGCAACTGATTGCAAAAAAGTGTGCCAACAGAAGTACAAAACATAGATCAGTAACTTGAGAATCTAGAGACATAAGGGACAGATCTGTTAATTCTACCGCAGAAAAAATTTGTATCAACGCAATGTCTACCCACCGCCACGACTTGGCAGCATGGTTCGGCCGTGTGCCCTCCAGATTATGTTAGACATGGTGATCTTCAAGAGCAGATCGAAAAGGTAGAGCCCAGCTCTTGATTCGTGCATAGCACATTGAAGTGACCTCGACGCTATACAATGTTGGCAAGATGTATAACTAGAACCACCTACTTGCCGACATCTCTGCAGCTACTCAACGCTGTATTTGTTTTCTGAAGCACCAGGGTGCTTGTCTTCTCAGGTTTGCATCAATATCGCAACCTTGGAAGAAAGGTCTACATGCCCTTATCTCCGTTGTATATATATAAACGTCTGAGAGTTCTATCCAAGCCAGCAAACCCATTTTGAGCACCAACCTCTATATTCTAGAATGGCTTGCTACAAACAAACCGGTTCTCCAAGGTCGGGTTCGCCTGTATACTTGTGCTCATGGTATGCAGACGCTCTATAGGCTACTACCACACAATCAAAGAATGCACCACGCTGCACTGAACACAAAGCGAATGTGCGATAATCAAAAAGAAAATATGATGTGAGATTTATCTTAATGCCATGTCTCAAAACGAGATTATGTATCTAAAATACCAGAACCTAGAAGACATGCTTAAGGTGATAATCTACTCCGCTCAGTCTATGCTTGGAGTCATTCCCATGCTCTATTATATTCACTACAACAGCAAGCATGTCCTTTTTATTCAGACAGGTGCAGTTGGAGGAGTGACGGTTCACTATGTTATTGAGAATGAAAAGCCGACCAAAAAGTTCATTCAGCTAAAAAGGCTTTCTGGAGAATTCACATTCGTAGATAGCCTAGGAACTGATGCACAGTCACTGTATGTTCCAATATTGGGGCTCGAAAAATCTACTCTTGCCTTTCCGACCCTATAGGGAGAAAAAGTTTTAGGGCAAGGCGAGACACACATTTTCTATCAAACCCCGAAAATCACCCCGAAAGGCAAGACCTGCAAATGAAGTTTCAGAAGATGACATTAACGCTTTTTTAAAAGCGATCAGGAATTTTGACGGCTATCCGAAGCTTAGAGACCTTCGCAAGGTGCTTCCATCCCTAACGCCAGTCCAGATAAACGTTATAGCACACTACTTGGAAAGGTCCGGGGCAATAGTTATTGACAGTGATGGATACATCACGTGGATGCGCAATGAAGAGCTGGGGCAGCTGACGCTTGGTGAGGTAGCCACTATGAGCAGCGACCTCAAAGAACTGCTTGAGAAGCATCCCGAAAGAGAGGATGATTTAACCTGACGTCTCAAGATCTTCGTTTATTAAATTTGTATATCTAGCTCCATATCATGGAGAATGCAAGTAGGACAAATATTGTTGATTGTTGCAATATCATTTGATACTGCAAACGGTGGTGCAACCAAGACCAAAATAATGTAGGAGGTTATTCTTTTTCCTGCTCGTATCTAGAACCAATATTAATCAACACTATTCGAAAAACTGCCTTATAGAATAAGAAGAAAAAGAACTAAATTACAATAAGAAAGTAGTGTGTTCCATCCAAGAAAACTTACATTGAACTAAAGAGGGCTATAGTGGGAGACATCCAAATTCTGTTAAATAGTTTTTATGTTTGTCTGAATAGACCGTCAAATGTGTTGTTAAAGCCAATTACTTCAGACCAAATGTACACCATCGAACAGAACGGTGATTCTATTTTTGGCATGCGACGTTTTCTCATGATGGAGAACGCTGGCCACGGAGTAGCGGATTTTGTTGTCCGAAAGTTCAAGAACTTGAAGAGTAAAACAATAGTTGCAGTATGCGGCACAGGCAACAATGGGGGCGATGGGTTCGTGGCATCGCGTCATCTGGCAGGGTATGGAGCCAAAGTAGTTGTCATTTTACTTGGGAGTCCGTCTGATTTGAGAAGCGAAGAGGCAAGGCTTAACTGGAGTATTATCGAAAAAATGGATTCAATTGAATTAATATTTGGCAAGGAGATAACCAACGAGATAAAGAGCCGAATTGCCAACGCTAACATAATCCTGGATGGCATATTTGGCACAGGCATTAAGGACGAGATCAGGCAGCCCTATGCATCTGCAATAGATGCAATAAACAAATCTAAGGCTTATGTCTTGGCAGTAGATGTTCCTTCAGGATTTGACCCAAACACCGGGCAGATCCATAAAAAGTGCATCATGGCAGATGCCACTATTACCTTTCATCGATTAAAGGTTGGACTTGCGGAAAAGAAAAGGGAGAAGAAAAAGAAATACACAGGTCCTGTCTATGTGGAATGGATAGGAATACCACCGGAGGCTGAAAAGGGCATAGTATGAAGCCAGCAATACTGCAGATCGCAGTGGGCCAGATGGCCAATTTTACCTACATAGTAGCTGATGAGGAAAATGGCGAAGCGGCAGTCATTGATCCTTCGTGGGACTTGGATAAAATATTTCAGACGCTAAAAAAGAACAACTGGCGGACCAAGTATATTATCAATACTCATACTCACTTTGATCATGTGCTTGGGAATGAGCAGATTGCAGAGGTAACTGGGGCCAAGATAGTACAGCATAAAAACTCGCAGCTGAGAAAAGACATTGCAGTATCTGACGAGGATACAATCGAAATAGGCAGCATCAGGCTACGGGTTTTCTATACACCTGGTCACTCTAACGACAGCATCTGCCTGCTACTTGATGATCAATTCATTCTAACTGGCGACACACTCTTTGTGGGGAATTGCGGCAGGGTGGATCTTCCGGGAAGTAACGCACAAGAGATGTACTATAGTCTTTTTGATAGGCTAGCAAAACTGGACGAAAAGCTCATCTTGTATCCCGGTCACAACTATGGTCCGACTACTACATCTACTATAGGACATGAAAAGAAAACTAATTATGTACTCCAACCTAGGTCAAAACAAGAATTCTTGGATCTTATGACCGCTGGTGAATAGATGCACGACATAACAGTGTCTGACAGGCTTGCAAGCAAGAGATTTGCGACGAAAAATCCAGTTTTTGTATGTGTGATCTCACACACTGCCACAAGCGATATTTCGGGGCTTACGGTAGCAGGGGCAAACGCCGAGCTAGTAAAATATACATCGCCAGCAGATGCGGAATTTCTATATTACGGACACTGCAGGTGCATTGATGCTGTACCAGCAACACCTGATGGCAAGCCTACGCCGGCACTCATTACACGGACTGCGTTACAATTGGCAAGGATCCCCCTTCTGGTAGTTGATGCAGGGGCAAAGGTCAAGCCCTCAATACCATATGTATCGTTTGGAGTTGAGCCGGGCAGAAACATTATGAATGAAAATGCGATGGACATCTCAGACGTTATGCGTGCATTTGAGCACGGCGAGCTGCTTGGAAAACAACTCGCCATCATGTCAGATCTAATAGTAGTAGGTGAGAGCATTCCTGGCGGCACTACAACTGCACTTGCCGTGCTGAGCGCCCTTGGCATTAATGCAAGATTCAAGGTAAGCAGCAGTATGCCGGAAAATCCACACAACCTGAGAAACAAGGTAGTAGATTCTGCACTAAAAAGAGTCATTGCTGAGATTGGAAGCATAAACTCGCCCTTTGAAGCTATATCTACTCTCGGAGATCCAATGATATCTTCTGTAGCCGGCATCGCAAGCGGTGTGTTGTCTGAAAGTGGCAAGGTTATGCTTGCCGGAGGCACTCAGATGTCGGCAGTCGTTGCAATATTGAAGCGCCTCAGCAGGTCGCTAAACGGCCTTTGTATTGGCACTACAACATACATCACAAAAGATCCCTCATCGGATCTGTCCGGCCTTGTAAGGGCGGCTTCAAAGCGAGTTCCAATATTATCTTGCGATCTACATCTAGAGGAATCGAGCAAGTCAGGCCTGCAGGCATTTGCAAAGGGGTTCGTAAAGGAAGGCGTTGGTGCAGGCGGCGCTTCAATTGTGGCTATCACAAAGTCAGGAGGCAAAATAACGAGTAAAACATTAATGAATGCAATTGAAAAAGAATATGAAGTCTCCATAGAGGCTGAGTGGCACTAGCACTAGCTGTATTCCAACTTTTCTGCGGACGCCACATCTACATAGATTGAGGCAAACTGTAGTATATTTATTGTTAGAGCAGCTAGAGTTTGACTCCAAGCTTGCTGTCGTCCCTATAAGGTTACAGGTACACATATTCTTTGGTTTTATATCTGTGTGAAATCATTTGACAATAAATAGCATTGATAGATCTCTCTTATCGTCGCTAGTCATAATAATAATAATGATGATGGTGATGGTGATGATTTGATCTGGAATTTTCGTGACACGAAGGGACTCAATGGGTCGACAAAGCGCCACTCCTTGTTCATCGCTCGAGTGATGCCTATCCTTGGCGTGGTGACAATACGCTTGGGCCTCTTACCAAACTCGATATAAATCTCTGATTCAGAATTGGTCATATCAGTTCCATTGAGTGCTGATGTGATGTTGAGAGCCTGTGTAAGCTTACCGGGGCCAGAGGTGAGTGAAAAAATGTTGTCGACTGGCCGGAACTGCCTCATCAATTCTATGCCTTCTACTGGCTCGATCCCCCGAATCAAGACTGCGCCTGCTTCTACGTCGCCTCTTCTTGCAGAGACATTTAAGCAAAAGTGGTTGCCATAGGTGAAATACACATAGGCCCTTCCAACGTTACCAAACATAACTTTGTTTCTGCCTGTTGGGCCTACACATGCATGGCTTGCTAGGTCGTCACCACTATAGCCGTATGCCTCTGTCTCTACGATTATGCCAGCGAGCCGGAACTGCTTCTTGTTATTTCTTATGATACGTACAAGCTTCTTACCAACAAGATCTTTTGCCACGGCTTCAGTAGGCCGCTGGTAAAATGAGCTGTTCTTGCAGCTCATAGGTAATCCTCCAATGATGCCTCACTCTCTTCTTCTTTATTGATTTCTGCAGCCAGCTTTTTCAGATCGGCTTCCAGTGCAGAAAGAAGGCTTTTATTGTAAATAACAGCTGCTGGGTGGAAAGTCAAAAAGTACTTTTGTCCTGCCCTCTTGACTATCTTACCCCTATTTGCAGTTATCGAACTGCCGCCTAAAAGGGAAAAGTATGCAGTCCTGCCAAGTATACAGATCACTTTGGGCTTGATCAGTGCTATCTGCCTGTCAAGATATGGCCTGCAGGCGTTTAGTTCGTCTTCTTTCGGCACCCTGTTGTTTGGAGGCCGGCACTTGACTATGTTTGTGATGAACACCTGTGACCTTTCGATGCCCACTTTTTTCAGCAGGTCGTTAAGGATTCGACCTGCGGCTCCTACAAATGGCCTGCCCTCTTCGTCTTCGCTACGACCTGGTGCCTCTCCTATGAACATTATCTTGGCAGAAAGCTGACCTTCACCTGGCACAGCATTCTTCCTTGTCTTTGCCAGCTTGCACAGAGGGCAACCTCTTACATCAGCAGCAATCTTCTCAAGTGAGTCGTCATGCTTTTGAGCCGCCATGAGATGTCATAATCATATTCAACCAACAACATATATCTTAAAAAGCATGCATACTCTTCCTCCTTTTTACTAACCCTATTACTATAAGCGTAATTCCTATAATAACACCGTAAACAGAATAGACATAGGAATTGGTAATGATCGAACAGTTCTCTTCCATCTCTTCGAGGCGCTCTAGAGTAATCGCAGATCTGTCAACTTGCGCAAGGTCTGACATGCACTTGACAGCTTGGAAATTAAGGTAAATAGCAACCGCTCCACTTGCAGCGAGCGTTATTGCTCCGATGTATAAGTACCTTGCAGTAGTGGGCAAGTCTATTTTCTTTCAGATCTAATCTGGCGGATTATATCAAGTACATCGTCAGCGTCCTCAGCCTCTGGATTGATCTCTAGATAAGTGTTCAGAACTTTTAATGCTTCTGAAGGATCACCCTTTTTAAGAAGTATGATTCCCTTGTCCCTTACTGCGTCGGGGTTGTACCGATCAATTGCAAGCACCATTTCATTTGCAATATTGTACCTGTCCATGTCCTGTATTTCGTAGTAGCTTCCTTTTATGTTGTTCAGCATCCTTATCACGACCTGAGCTGCTGTTGCTTTCTCGACAAGTGCATGGGTAAGGGGAATATTCTGTTGTGGGTATGCCTGATCAATCAACACTTTGAG
>DAINBL010000010.1:0-9386 GCA_036732945.1 Nitrososphaera sp.
CTAACTCATTTAAGCCATATCAGAGTATCAACGAAGAGTAAAGTAACAGATGAACTATTCAATATTACTTGACGTCGTCGGCCTCGAACAAAAGCACTTAGACTCTGGCCTAGTCCCAAATATTGCCAAGATTACCGAAAATGGGGAGGCAGCAAAACTTGAGCCTACATTTCCCGCGGTTACATCAACTGTTCAGGCCAGCATCCTCTCTGGCAAATATCCTAGAGAGCACGGAATAATAGCAAATGGATTGTATGATAGGAGTACATACAGTGTATCGTTCTGGGAGCAATCCAGCTCGCTTGTTAAGGCCCAAAGATTGTGGGACACCATCAAGCAAAAAAACAGTAAAAAAACTGCTGTGCTCTTTTGGCAAAATACAATGTACGCCAATTCAGACATTGTGGTGACTCCACGGCCGATACATCTAGATGACAAGATGATTATGTGGTGCTATTCTAGGCCAGTCGGCTATTATGAAAAATTGAAGGAAAAGTTTGGTGAGTTTAACCTTGCAAGCTACTGGGGACCACTTGCATCTTTTAAGTCAAGCGAATGGATAGCAAATGCTGCTGAATATACTTTGGAAAACGAGCGACCTAATTTTCTCTCTGTGTATATTCCACATGCAGACTATTCTGTACAGCGCTTTGGTAAAGGAGCAATTCAGGTTAGAGATGATCTTAAAAGGGCCGACGAAATAGTCGGGAGATTTGTGCAAAAGGCAACGGATCTTGGAATACAAGAACAAATGCAGTTTACGATCATATCCGAATATGCCTTTAACGATGTCAATGGTGCAGTACCCCTCAACCTTGTACTCCGGGATGCCGGTCTGCTTACTATCCGCACCATTCAGGAAAGGGAATATCTTGATTTTGAATATAGCAAGGCGTTTGCAATGGTTGACCATCAGGTGGCTCATGTTTACATCAAAGACGGCTATGAAAGGGAGACAAGGATGGCGTTGGAGGCTACTGCTGGAGTAGACAGAATTTTGGATGGCAAGGGCAAGGAAGAATTAGCAATAGATCATGAACGAAGCGGCGAGCTGATCGCCATTTCTGCACGAGATAGATGGTTCAGCTACTACTGGTGGCATGACGAAAGCAGGGCGCCGGATTTTGCCCGCAAGGTGGACATACACAGAAAGCCAGGGTATGATCCTGTGGAGTTGTTTGTCGATCAAAAGACAAAGTCTATACCACTTGACGCCAGCTTAGTCAAAGGATCACATGGGAGGCCACCTGACCTACAAACAGACGAAGGACTTGCATTCTATGCTTCAAGTAAGAGGCATGGCATTACGTCAGAGTCAGGGTCAGTAAGATGCGTGGACATTGTGAAAACCCTTGTTGATGCACAATGAAATACGCTATCACCCTTGCCTCGTTTCGAAATATAGAGCCAGTTGAAGATACGTTGGCTACACTAGCAAAACAGGGTTATCGTGCAATGGAAATGTTTGGGGAGCCGAGTGAAGTTGATGCAAAGAAATTGCTCGATTCACTAAACTCATACGGCTTATCCGTATGTGGAGTCACCGGTATGTGGGGCTCTATCAGTAGTGATGGTTGGAAGCGGAGACTTCTAAGTAGTGATCCTAAGCTAGTGCAAGCTTCAGAACAGTATGTCATTGATTGCCTCAAGCTGTGTAACACTCTGGGAGGTCATGAGATGAACGTTTGTCTCTTTGCCGATGAGATAAAGGGTTTTGACAGGACACACCGGATAATCTCTCCAAATGAAAAGGAGCTTTTTGCAGCAAAAGCAGTACCACTAATGAGGCTCTTGTGCAGAAGGGCAGCAGACTATGGCATACAGCTCGTACTTGAGCCCCTCAACCGATACAGTACTCCATATTGTGCTACTGCAAAAGATGCAATTGCAATAGCACAACATGTAGACTCACTAGGTATCCTACTTGACACCTTCCACATGAACATTGAAGAAGACATGTTTAAAGACGCGATACAAAGCTCAAGCACGCTTTTGCGCCACATGCACTTTGCCGATAACAATAGAAAAATGCCAGGATTTGCCCATATTGATTTTTCTACAATTATAAAAAGCCTTAACGAAATTGGCTACCAGGACTATATCAGCTTTGAACCCAACATTGCTGACAGGAGTTATGAGCATGAAACTAAATATGGACTTGACTTTGTTAAGAGAATAGTAGAACACCAACAGAAATAACATTGGCATATCCGACAGCAAGGCCGGAATAAAATTCTGCTATAATCTATATATTTTTTTACAAGGAGCTTCAATTTCTCTCTATCAAGGAGAAAATGACTAGACGACGCCACAATAGTCTAACAGGCGTATGCATTTTGTACTATCCATGACTGCATGCCTAAACTTGCAGGTTCAAGGCGCATGGTAGGACTCGTCAATTTGGCGTGACAGTCTCAAATTTCTCTCTACATTTGTATACTAGCGTACTTATGCTCGACAGATACCTTTCACATAATGTTATTACATCCTCATCAGGTTTTTCATCAAAGAGCCATCTCTGGTCTGGGCGTATCTTGGCAACATCTGTTGCTGCTACCTCAGCTACAGACGCATTTGTCAGATAAATGCCCTCATTCTTATCACCCATCACAATTGTAGAACCACTGGGCATAGAAAATAAATCTGCCACAGGAAGTGAAAATCGGACTCTGGGTTGGACATGTTTTATATAGATTGATGTCACTCGCAGATTATTAAAAAACGTGAGCAGTCCGTCCTTTCTCATTTCTTCTTGCTGGCGCTCGTACCAGCTTTCAAAACCCGCTGTGTGAGCATACTCTTTTTGCATGACCAAAGTGATGCTTCGGGCTGCCGATAAGCAAGCACTAAGATGGAATTTGAACAGCATCCAGTCGTTAGCGGTCTGCTTCATCCGAATTAAGAAGTAGCCAGACTCTTCGAGTTTGTTTAGGGTATTGTTCCGCAAGCTACATTATTTTATAATAATGATGATATTTAGGTCTAGGGCGTTACACGTTCGAAGATTATAGCATCTTATAGCATCTCATAGCATCTCATTATATGCTTCAAGCATCAAAGGAAAATTTGCTAGCAATAAAAGACAAACGTAGTGAGATGGATGTTGTTGTTATTGTAAAGTAGGTCCCAGCATGCATATGCATAGTGCTCTAGCCGTCAGAGAATCCCTTGACGCGGTTTTTGATTTCATCTTTTTCTGACTTCATGTGCTCCCTAAGCGACTCAACAGTGTCAAACGACTGGCCGCATTCCTTGCACCTCAATAATTCACTTGAAGGCACAAAGTATTATCGACGACAAGATTTAAAAAACCTCCATTTCTGCAAGCACAGGCTTTTTACTTCTATTCCTCGACATTGTCAGGCTTAGAAAAGGAAGCCCTCACATCTATCACGTCATTTGTAAGATTGGTATCTCTTAAATCTTGATGAGTCCCATTAAGAGCGTTGCTTCAGCAATTCTTGCTTCAGGGTGGGACAGACATAGCAGTAATCGCCGCTACAGTGATAATTGGTCTGCTAGTGGTATGGATAATTGTTTCAATACCTGTGTGGATAGCGGCAAAGATCTTCACACTAGGAAGGGTGAAGTTTAGTCGCGCCATGCTGGTCACGGCTCTTGGCCCCATAATATACGCTATAGTGTTTTTCATTTCTGCTGCTTTACTTACTGCAATAGTTGGAGATCCGACTCTGCCTGTAATAATAGCCTTCATTGTGGCCTTCATTGCGTGGATAGGAGTATTCAAAAAGGGGTTTCATACTGGATGGCTTAGAGCACTAGGCATAGCTATCCTTGCAATCATAGTGTTTGCAGTAATTGGATTTATAATTAGTCTCCTAATACAGGCAATAGTCCCTGAAGCTCCACCAATAACGCCGATTCCGCTGCAACAGGCCTAGACGCTGATGCGGTAGTTAAATTCCCTTTCAGACCACTCGACAAGAGCTGGCAGATCCTTAGCCACATAGTCAGAGCTTTCTTCTGCTACTGGGTGTAGTTGTTGCGTTGTGACTGTTATAATGCGTAGCTCGCCCTTTATCCTACCCTTCATCTCCTTAGCAGTAGACGAGAGAAATCGCAGTGACCCTTCACCGGATGAAAAGATACATACCAGCATCAGGCCGTGTTTGTTAGCCCATAAACGTGATAGATAACGCTGAAAGTCAATATCAAAGAAAGGATCAATCTGTTCCCCCACATCACCAATATAAGACGAATCCCAGCCCCGAGCCAACAATGCCACAGCCGCGCTTTTAGCGATATGGACTCTGTCTTCAGAGCCAGCCACGCATATGACATGGGCGTTTGCCTTTAGCTCCCCAGGCCGAATATTGAACTTAACCAAATCAATAAGTTCCATTATCAGACTTGACAAAAATATCCGTTCTGTCTTGCTCAATTTCCCTCTACTGTACAACTCGGCTATAGTGTTAACAGCCGGCACTATGACATCTGTCATCACTCTTACTTGGTCGACATCAGAGTTCATGACGCTCAACATGACTCTTCGTGCATGCTCTTCATCACCCGCCAGAATTGTGCTAATTAGCTTTTGCTGCACTTGAATATAGTTGATCGGGAATTCGATATCTCCAACTCCAATTTGTACAAACCATATGTTTACATTGCCTATCTTTTTCTTCTTGAGAAGACCCTTTGCATGCATGATGTCGAGATATTTCGTAATTGTCATCCTGTTGATGCCTATCCTGTCCGCAAGCTCTACGCCGGACAGCCCTGTGTCTCCGGTGCTTTGCAAAACATCAACTATCTTGCGTTTGATTTCGTCAAGCGTATAACGCCGGTACACAAGCCATCTGATCTTATTCAAGATAAAACCTTTTTTATCGATACCTTTTCTTTGCCATCTTCCTTGAATTTGATATCAAATCCGTAAGCGCATTGAAGGCTTTTCCGACCTGCTCCATCTTTACGAGTACTATGGTGTCAGTATAACAACTCACAGTGTCCTCAATGTTTATGTGCCTCCTAGCAAGCTGGTTATAGAAAGCAATGGCGCATCCTGGTGTCTTTATAATATCTTCTGGACTTTGGACAATGATTGCTGCTAGGCCGTTTTCTATTTCGAGAATATCATCAGAGGCAAACATCACTTTGACATCTTGAAGCAAAAGATCGTCAAAGACAAGGGTAATTGACATGATGCTTTCTGATATGCTGATAAAATTGCCGACGCCCTGAATCATCGCTTTAGCAACCTTCTCTATGGTCTTTTTACTCTTCCGGGCTGAGACTTTGGCTACATCTGTATTGACGGTTATCGTACTAGCTGCCAATATCGATGAAATAGGCTTTTGCCGGACATCATATTCATACCTTGACCGCTTGAGGGCAGTGATAATGCTTTCTATACTCGTATTTTTGCTAAGCATTTGGTCTATCTGCGGCTTCATTATACGGGCAAGCGCGCTGATATTACAGTAATCTCGCTGAAGCGAGTCCTGAAATGAGAGATCGCTGCTAACAATCTCTCTCACAGTCTCTGTTATAGATTTCTGATTGTTGGCCAGCAATGGTCAATATCACCTTAATTTAGGTCGTTCCTGACCAAAAAATATAAATGTAATGTTCGAAAGGCAGACGCATGTAATTGGGCATTAATGGCAAAGTTGTATTGGCTTACTCCGGCGGCTTAGACACTTCTGTTTGCATAAGATATCTTCAGATATTGCACAAGCTGGATGTGATAACAGTCACTGTCGACTGTGGGCAGCAGGACGACTTCAAGGAAATTGAAAAGAAGGCAGATGCAATAGGGGCAATAAAACATGTTTACATTGATGCCCGTGAAGACTTCGCCCGTGATTATATAGTGCCAAGCATCAAGGCTAATGGCCTATATCAAGGTAAGTACCCGCTTGCAACTGCACTCGCCCGCCCGCTGATTGCTGCAAAAGCAGTCGAGGTTGCAAAGAAGGAAGGAGCAATCGCAGTAGCTCATGGCTGCACAGGAAAAGGCAACGACCAAATTAGATTCGACGTTACAATGCGTGCACTTAGCCCAGACCTCAAAATCATTGCTCCAATACGCGACCTCAACCTGACCCGCGACCTTGAAATATCCTTTGCAAAAGAGCAGAACATACCGATAAGCTCAGAGGCAAAGAAATACAGTATTGACATCAACCTCTGGGGTAGAGCTTTAGAAGGCGGCAAGATTGAGGAAGCTGACTTTGAACCTCCTGAAGATGCTTTTCAGTTTATCAACTTTCAGAATGACAAAGCTGGTTATATGGAAATCGAATTCGAGGAGGGTATCCCGGTGGCGGTCGATGATGAACACATCCCTCTCGTTGACCTTATTCAATACGCCAACGATGTGGCTGGTGGGCACGGGATTGGTATTATCGACCACATTGAAGACCGCGTAGTGGGAATTAAGTCACGAGAAGTGTACGAGGCTCCAGCCGCCTTGGCAATAATTGAAGCCCACAAAGACCTAGAGAAAATGGTACTTACAAAGCATGAGCTTGCATTCAAGCAGATAGTTGACAATCAGTGGAGCTGGCTTGCATATTCTGGCTTATGGCAGGATCCACTCCGCACAGACTTGGATAAGTTTATAGATGCGACACAAAATCGTGTTTCAGGAAAAGTTCGGCTGAAGATGGAAAAGGGATCGCTCCGAGTGGTTGGCAGGAAATCGAAATATTCTTTATACAAAGACGCTCTGGCGACATATGCCACAGGTTCGACCTTTGACCAGAGTCTTGCAAAGGGGTTCGTAGAGCTTTGGGGGTTGCAGTCAGTTATCGCAAACTCCGTAATTGCAAGAGTAAATATAGATAGAAAACAAAAGGAGGTAAAAAATGAAATCAAAAATTGAATGCCAAGAATGCGGAGCTGAAATCAGTGTTCCAGAAGATTCGGTGGTTGGGGAGATAATAACTTGCCCCGACTGCGGTGGTGAGTATGAGATCGTCAAAAAGGGAGACGACAAGCTGGATCTGAAGCCCGCTGAACGAGTAGGCGAAGATTGGGGACAGTAATGGTTGAGGTGAGCATCGTATGCGACAAAGTTCGCTTCGAAGAGAAGGCACTCTATGAAAAAACGCTGAGTAAGGGAATCAAGGCAAACATAGTGGATGCAAAGACAATAACCATTGGCACAAATAGCAAAATGAAGGATTTCCTGTTACTAGGAGATGTAATACTGCAGAGAAGCGTAAGTTATTACCGAGGTCTCTACCTTACCGCTTGCCTTGAATTTGTTGGGTTCAAAGTCATAAACAAATTTAAGGTAGGCGAAACCTGTGGAAACAAACTTGTCACTTCGATTAAGCTTGCAGAAAATAAAATTCCAACTCCAAAGACACAATTTGCATTTAGCGCAGAGTCAGGGCTAGAAAGTATGAAGAAGACTGGGTTTCCAGTTGTACTCAAACCAATCGTGGGCTCGTGGGGGCGAGGGATCTATCCACTTCGTGATCTTGAGACTGCAAGTATGATAGTTGAAATGAGAGAAGAGGATGACAGCGCACTTTCGCGCATATACTACATTCAAGAAATGGTTGATAGGCCACCGCGGGATATCCGCTGCATAGTAATTGGCGACCAGGCCATCACCGCAATCTATCGCTATTCTTCGCAATCAGAGTGGCGGACAAACGTTGCTCGGGGAGGCAAGGTCGAACTTGCTCCAATAACAAAGGAGATGGAGGATCTAGCCCTAAAAGCCGCAAAAACTGTGGGGGGTGGCATCTTGGGTGTGGACATGATGGAAGACAAGAGTCATGGGCTTGTCGTTCATGAGGTAAATAATACAGTTGAGTTCCGGGGCGCTGCCAGCGTGTCAAAGGCTGATATTCCGAGTGAAATGATTGATTATGCGGTCAAGGTAGCAAGGAAATAATGACCTGTTCTGGTCAGTATTGACCGTTTATGGTTATACTTGACCAAAAAATATAAATGAGGATTTTTAAAGCGAAAAATTAAAAGAAATGCATTTTAGGCAAGGAGAATTTCATAAATGAAAGTTGGAGTAGTTGGCGCTTCAGGATACGTAGGAGGAGAACTACTGCGACTTTTGGTTGCTCACCCAAAGATAGAGCTGAATATGGTGACTTCGCGGCAGAAGGCAGGCGAGTATGTCCACCGTGTTCACCCAAGTTTGAAGGGTTTTGTCGACATCACTTTCTCTCCAATGGATATGGAAAAGCTGACGGACAATTGCGACCTTGTATTTACATCAGTCCCCCACGGCAAAGCAAACAAAATAGTCAAGGACCTCTACGACAGAGGAATGAAAATAATAGACCTGTCAGCAGACTTTAGGTTCAGGAATCCCAAGGACTATGTAAGATGGTATGGCTGGGAACATCCTTTCCCTGAAATGCTGAGCAAGTCAGTGTATGGTGTCCCAGAGCTTCACCGAGAAGAGATCAAAAACGCGCAGCTGGTCTCGTGCCCAGGATGCATGGCAGTAACCTCGCTTCTTGCACTCACGCCGCTGATTGATAATAGCCTCATAGACACCGATCACATTGTGGTCGATAGCAAGATCGGATCATCTGGAGCTGGCCAAAAGGCCAATGCAGGGACGCATCATGCAATGCGTTATGGTGTAGTCAGACCTTATAAGCCTGCAAAACACAGGCACACCGGTGAAATCGAGCAAGAGCTTTCACTCATTGCAAAGAGGCAAATTAAAGTGAGTATGAGTCCCCATGCAGTCAACATCGTGAGAGGCATCCTCACTACTAACCATACATTCCTCAAGAGACCTGTGGAGGAGCTTGAGTTATGGAAAATGTACCGTAACGTATACAAGCGCGAGCCATTTGTGAGATTGATTCGCGACAAGAAGGGTCTCTATAAGTTTCCAGATCCAAAATTCGTAGTCGGCTCAAACTTTTGCGACGTGGGCTTTGACATCGATGAGTATAATCAAAGAATAGTGGCTCTTTCAGCCTCTGACAATTTAATGAAGGGTGCAGCTGGCTCTGCAATACAGAATATGAACGTGATGTTTGGATATAGCGAAACTGAAGGACTGAAGTATACCCCATTGACGCCAGTATGATAGTCATCAAGATAGGTGGAAGCGTAGTAGACGGGCTTCATTCCTCCGCTGTTGCAGACATAAAGTCAATAGCTGAAAAGTACAAGCTCGTTATTGTGCATGGTGGAGGCAAGGAAGTGACTTCTACAGCAACAAAGTTGGGAAAGGAGCAAAAGTTCATTATGTCGCCAGGAGGAGTGCGCAGTCGTTATACAGACAAAGAAACTGCAGAGATCTATACAATGGTCATGTCGGGCAAGCTGAACAAGACAATAGTCCAGATGTTGTTGCGCCAACATATCAATGCAGTAGGTATAGCTGGAATAGACGGATGTATACTGAAGGCAGAGAGAAAGAAGAA
>DAINBL010000010.1:9486-11451 GCA_036732945.1 Nitrososphaera sp.
TTCAATGACGCTAGACAAGGCAAAGGCGACACTACCAAAGATAGGATCTGGCATGGACAAAAAGGTGCTTGCATGTATAGAAGCAATTGAAATGGGAGTCAAAGAGGCAATCATTACTTCAGGCCATGTTGAAAACCCACTCTCTACTGCAATAGACCATAGAAATTGTACGGTGATAGTTGCACATTGAACGATGAGGACCGCTATCTGGCGACTCTTTACCAGAGGTTCCCAGTCAATATTGCAAAGGGCAAGGGTACGACGGTGTGGGATACAGCAGGCAAGGAATACATTGACTGCATGGGTGGCTATGGGGTTGCACTGGTTGGCCACTGCAATGACAGAGTGGTAAGCGCACTCAAAAGGCAGGCAGAAATACTGATCACAGCGCACATGTCAACATACAATGATACCCGGTTAAAATTCATGGAAAAGATAACATCAGTGGCGCCCCCATCTTTGAGCAAGATTTTTTTTGCCAACAGCGGCGCCGAATCCGTAGAAGCCGCACTCAAGTTTGCACGCAAGTACAGTGGCAGGCATGGTGTGATAGCAATGAATGGTGCTTATCATGGCAAGACGTTTGGAGCTCTTTCTGTGACATACAGCGAAAAATACAGAAAGCCATTCATGCCGCTATTGGATGGAGTCAAGTTCGTTCCCTACAATGATCCGTCAATGCTGGAACAAGCAATCGACGATACAATTGGAACTATAATTATTGAACCAATTCAGGGCGAGACTGGCATCATTGTACCTCCGGATAACCTTCTGCCAAAGATCAGAGAGATCTGCGATAGGCGCAAACTTGTCCTAATATTTGATGAGATTCAGTCAGGCCTTGGGCGAACAGGCAAAATGTGGGCAGGGCAAAACTGGAACACTACTCCAGACATTATGTGCCTTGCAAAGGGCATAGCCGGCGGAATCCCAATGGGGCTAGTCCTTGCCAAGCAAGAGATTATGGATGCAATGAAGCTTGGCGAGCATTCTTCTACATTTGGCGGAAGCCCTATAGCATGCGCCGCGGGTACTGCCACGATGGAGGCTTTGATCGATGATAAACTGATCGATAATGCCGCAAAGATGGGCGTGCAGTTCAAAGAAGGACTCAACAGGCTAAAGGAGAAGCACAAGATAATCCGACAGGTAAGGGGTATTGGCATGATGCTAGGAGTCGAACTCCGCTTTGACGTCAAAGACATACTCTTTGACGGAATTCGCCGTGGATTGCTGGTTCTCTATTCGGGAAGAAATGTTCTAAGACTGCTTCCGCCACTTGTGATGGATGAAATGACGGTTTCCCGCGTAGTTGATATAATAGATGTTATATTGACTAATGAGGAAAAGAGAAGAAATGTCAGCTAGGGTGGACGAAACTGATGAAAAGATAATACGCATTTTACAGGCAGATTCGCGCAGGGCATTTGTAGAGATTGCTAATGAGATTGGGCTTTCCGAATCTGCAGTTCGTAGGAGAGTCAAGAATCTTCTTGATAAGATGATCATCAAACGCTTTACCATTGAGCTTGGAGCAAGTGACAAGACAAGTGCGATAACGCTAATCTCTGTAGCTTCAGCTGCAGATACATCGGCCGTATCCAAGGAGCTGATGAATCTGAATGGCGTCAAAGTGGTATATGAAATAA
This sequence comes from Nitrososphaera sp., assembly GCA_036732945.1. Lineage (GTDB taxonomy): Archaea > Thermoproteota > Nitrososphaeria > Nitrososphaerales > Nitrososphaeraceae > Nitrososphaera. The sequence continues at coordinate 11,136 of DAINBL010000010.1, forward strand.
CTGGCCAATACGATATAGCTGCTATAATTGCAGCGCCAGCCATAGCTGACATCAACAAATGTATTGACGATGTACGCAAGATAGAGGGAGTGTCTGACACAGACACTGTCATAATATTAAAGACTATGCGCTAGTCCCTCTTGCATAAGCGTGGAATATGATTCTTACTTGATATTTGGATAAGCGTCCAATGCATGACTGAGAGAAATTGTCGTACCATGCGTAGAAACTCGACTGGTCTAGTTGGATGGATGGAAACAGAATCAGCTACAGCATTTCCTGTCATATGCAAAGCTGGTTCTTCATATGTGTACCG
>DAINBL010000010.1:11551-15760 GCA_036732945.1 Nitrososphaera sp.
AATCAGCTACAGCATTTCCTGTCATATGCAAAGCTGGTTCTTCATATGTGTACCGAGGAGATTCTTTATCAAATTGCAAGACGATAAGTTGACCGCTAAATAATACATCTGAACCCGCGAACAATCCAAGCACTCCTTGAGATAATCACGGTCCTACACATGTGAGTCACTGAAATAGTTATGAAAAATGAGGGGGTTCACATGACATAGATGTTAAATGAGAATGACAGAGGAAAGATGCATTCGAGTAAGCATTGTGGACTTAGTAGGGACTTCGTAGGGATGGTCAAATAGTACATAATCGCTTCTGGGCGCATAATGGTGGCATTAATGAGAGAAGGCATATTGGCATTATATCGTGACATTAAAGAGCAAGACTGAATATTCCTAGCTTCAACTGTTGGCTCAACTGATGGTGGTGATGATGATGACTTATTAGCGTATATAGACGATTATCTCCTGATGGCATGTCATTTACGAATTGAGCTATCTAGATTGCTTTTTTGAAAACTTAAAATTAATCAAAGAGGATTGATAGGACTCTCTTTTTCATTTTCTTTCTTTTTTCCTTTGCACACCTTTAATTAGGTCATTTAGATCACTACAATGACAACTAGGCGACAACCGTTTGGGAACTTTTGAAGACAATCCTAAGGGACAGCCAACAAAGATACCAGCCTCTGCATGGAAAGTGCTGGCTGTTCTGAGCAGCCTTGCAACCATGGTCATGTATGCCGAGACAATGTTGATCCCTGCCTTACCTGACCTCATAGATGAGTTTAATGTGTCCTACAGCACATCGTCTTGGATACTGTCTGCTTATCTTATACCCGGCGCTGTCATGACTCCTATAGCAGGGAAGCTGTCAGACATCTATGGTAGAAAGAAGGTGCTGCTTGTAATAATGGCGGTTTACGCAGTAGGCATATCAATGGCGGGGTTTGCTGAGAATATTTACTTCCTCTTTGTCTCAAGGGCAATTCAAGGCATTGGAATCGCAATGTTTGTCATTGCTTTTAGCATAATACGTGATCAATTCCCAAGAGACAGAATCTCGATCGGTCAAGGAATTATATCTTCAATGTTCGCTTCGGGGGCTGTAATAGGTCTGCTGATGGGGGGATTCATAATCAGCAACTTTGGCTGGCGTGCCACTTTCCTGTCGGCAGTGCCGATAACCATTGTCCTATTTATCATAATCTGGCGCTTCAATTATAATATAAAGCCACAAGCCGATAAGGTGAAGCAATACGCATCAAGAAGTGTAGATATAAAGGGAGCGATCACACTCGCAGTATTTGTAACTTCCTTTCTGTTGGCCTTGACGCTGCTTGAAACCGGCCAAGGCTCCAACATGGCCAATATGTCAGCCTTCCTTACAGTAGGGATAGTCTCGCTCATGGTTTTCATTGTAGTCGAAAGGCGGTCGAAGGAGCCGCTAGTCGATCTCCGGCTCATTATTCACAAGGTAATTCTGCCGGCCAACCTGATAATCATGGTCGTAGGTTTCTCTATGTTCATGGTATTTCAGACAATACCAGTGCTTGTGCGCAATCCCGTACCACTTGGTTTTGGAGGAGATGCAGCCGCAGTAGGATACACCCAGTTACCTTTTGCAATAGTGCTCTTGGTCTTTGGACCTACATCAGGCCTCATCGTGAGCAAGTTAGGATCGGTCAAGCCAATAATCATGGGAACAGCAATCAGTGCTGTGGCATTCTTTGGTCTGGTTGCATTCCATGAAGGGTGGGCCGCAGTGGCAGTGAATTTGGCTGTTCTCTCAACAGGGCTATCCCTGACAAATGTGGGGGCGATGAATGTGACTATACTTGCGACACCAGCCGAATTCATAGGTATGTCCCTTGGGATGAATAACTTGCTAAGAATTTTGGGAAGCTCAGTAGGACCTGCTCTTGCCGGCGTTTTTATGCAAACCTTCCAGTCCACAGCGGAAGTTGCAGGCACGCGTATGGTGTTTCCTTCGATGGAGGCATACAGCTTCATATTTCTTACGGCCATGATGTTGTCCGTATTGTCAATCGGCCTTGCTTTCTACCTGAAGCGCCGGCTTGCCACGATGTCAATACCGAATCTTAGCAAGTGAATGCATAGTCTTCTATGGCAAGTTCTATTGAATATAGCGTGTTTTGCAAACTGCAATAGCTGAAAAAAATTTGGCAGGTAGCGTTAGATAAACAAAGTGTCCTCAAAATTTCACGCTGACAAATATAAAGTAGCAAAGCGGATTACATATAACATCCCATACTCTTCTCTTTTCCGAACGTTTATCTCTCTGCAACCAAGTAGCTCATATATTACTCTCCTTTGAAAATAACTTGATGAGCAGACCACAGGCCGATCCAGATATCGCATTGTACAAACAAGAATGCAGCACCATTCTAGCAGTCTCGCCCCGTATACGATATGCTGGAATAATAAACAAGTTTGGCCGCACCTTGGCAGGGGGCCTACGTAGAGGAGTAGTACCGCTTCTGAAACCTGATGAAGCAAGAAATGAGCACTTTATTGAAGGGACAAGAAATCAGCTTCGGAAAAACTTTGAAAAGTCAATAGGCCGAGAAGAGTACACCTTGACTGAAAACGAAAAGGTCAAGATACTAACACTTTCCGGCGAGGAGCATTTTTACTACATCACGGTGGACAAGGAGACATCTACAAATGAAGTCATGAAAATTATTGACGATGTAAAACAGCTGGTCAGAAAGTAAAAAATGTATATGCATACGTCACGAGCTATTGGCTACTAAAATAGTCAATAATTGTGACTTGAGCTCTTGTCCACCAATTATACCGTGATGCTATATGCCGAGAGCCATAATCTATTGCGATCGAGTTATTGTTTTGCAAACGCTTGGTATCCTCAGAGAAATATCTGGAATAATCAGAGATGGAATTCTCATAAAGAGTCTATGAGAATAGAAGTTAATTTTCTGGATGCGTCTCTATAAGAGGTAGTCTATTGAACCTTAAATAGTTCTTAACTTTTTGATTACGAATTATTTTGCCATGGATTCAGCATTATATGCGATCCCTGGTGTGGGTTCCTATGTTGGTCCTTATAGCCAGAAATAAATTCTCCTGATATCGCCATTGAGATACACTTAAAAATTTCTTTGTCATTTTAGAAAAAACTTTTCATTAGAAACAAGCCATTGACTAGCATACCGTGATCATTATTGAGGTATATTGCCTTTCTCTGTGCCTGTATCGATGTCATATCTGACACTATTTCTTTTAACCTTGCCTCGGGATAGAGATAATTGTACCAAGTCTTAGTACCATGTAGCCTTAGATATACAGCGTCACTTGTTGAGATAATCTCATTTGGCAGGCCCGGAGCATCGACTGAACAAAAAGCAATACCTGCTTTTTCAATCTCTTTTAAAGCTGATTCGTTCCACCAAGAAGAATCTCTAAATTCTATGACTGCTTTCTTCCGGATTACAGTCCGATGAGCAATACTCTCACTATTAAAAAAGTCCCTTACCCTCTCGAGATTCTCTGGATTAAATTTAAAGTTTGCTGGCATCTGAAAGAGCCAAAAGTCAATCTTATTTTCAAGTGGCTCAAATATCTTCGAGAACTGGTCCCAAAGCTGAATCGACCTTGGTTGTTTTAGTTTGTTATAGTGTGTAATCGAACGGTGTACTTTAATTGAAAATGTGAAATCCATTGGAGCACTACTTTGCCAGAACTTTATTGATGTGAACGTCGGGAAGCGGTAAAAGCTATAATTGATCTCAACGGAATTGAAACCTTGACTGATATACCATTCAAATGCATTCGGCTTGGCTTTGTTCCAAGAATATGTATAACCAGATGTTCCTATTCTTATTTTAGGTTTTACCAAACCTTAACCACTGCTTTTGTAATATATATTGTGTCAATTCATATCCTATAGTTGTTACATCAATATTAAAAATTCTACGCCTAAGATGTCCAATTGTATAAAATTGCGTAGATTGAACACGGCTTTTAATAGTAAGATCTTATAACAATTGAAACCAGAAAACAGCGTTTATTCAGTTCCAATTCCAATGCAATCATCAAGCTAACTCGTAGTCCATAACCCAGCATAAGGGAGAATTTATCGCTTGCCTTCATCAGTGGCGGCGTCGGTGGTAAAATTAAATAAACACAAGCTAAATCATTATAAGACTATCTCGACCATAATTGTCGTATGTTTAC
>DAINBL010000011.1:0-15238 GCA_036732945.1 Nitrososphaera sp.
TAGCCGCCTTGGCCACAGTGTAGGGCGCGCCCTTTATGTATCCACTTATTGCAGGGGTTGATGAAATGTTGATTATAACTCCACGTCTTTTTTCGACCATTAAAGGCAGCACCTCACGGCAGCATCTATAAGTGCCTTTTGTATCTACATCCAAAACCCTTTCTAGGACTTCATCAGATATTTGATCAAATCTTACATCCCATAGATCATCTTTAATTGGATACCCTGCATTATTTACAAGCACGTCGATTCGGCCATAATTTTGGCGTATTTTGTTGACCATCTCCCTAACCCCTGTGACAGATGTTACATCTACCTTCAATCCCAAGGGGTTAGTTCCATACTCTTTTGAAAGCTCGTCTACAACATTTTGAGCTTCACTTTGATCTCTTCCTGTGACAACTACGTTGGCTCCTTGTTCGGAATAGATATTTGCCATTGCTCTTCCATTCCCCTTAGTAGAGCCTGTTATGACAGCAACTCTGTCGCTTAGCAATTTCATCTAGTTACTATGCACTATCAGACTTGGCAGCGTACGAATATTTATCATCATCACCCTAACAACAATTGGCAGTTACCATTAGTGAGCCACATTCACTCCCCGCCTCACTAGACGGCATCTAGGAAATCGCTATGCATTGCCAAGTAATGGCATAAACCTTAATACATTGTGGAAGGAGATGCAGATTTAGACGTAGCTTCGCATCCTTATCTTCGAAGACCATATTATGAGCGAGTCCTAATTGCATATACTATAGGTCAAATATAGACACAAATCAAGCCAAAAAAGGCTGGAATCCTATCACATCTTTTATAAAACCTATCTGCGCATCATATAGCACAGTGGGAAAATTGCAGGGACTGAATAAAGGGACTGACATTGACAACTTTCTAATGGAGCATTTTGAGCGAGAGATATGGAGCAAGATACCTCACCTGGAAGAAGAAGAAGGAAAAAAATCAGGCGAATCGAAAGTGGCTAACCCAACTCCTCTGATCGACGTCACGGAGGATTTGAAGCAGTGTGCAAGAACCGAATATGGCTTGGATCTTGCCGATAAAGATCTGCAAGTTTTCGGCAAGTTTGATTCAAACTTGCTTGCAGGCTCGATCAAAGTAAGACCTGCAGTACGCATAGTCTATGATGCCATTGCTTCAGGAAAACTGAAGCGCGGACAGACAATAATTGAAGCCACCTCAGGTAACTTTGGGATCGCTCTAGGTCAGATCGCTAGGCTCGGCCTAGATGTCGTTACCCTCGTATCTAGGAAACTTCAGGAAGGAGTTTTTGAGGAGTTGAGAAATGAGAGAACCCACATCATAAACCTAGATATGGACATTTGCCCTGCTCCAGGTATGAAAGTCAACCCGAATCTTTTGGCTGCTAAAGCAACCGCATCAAACATTCGCTCACAGCTCATCGAAGTCGGGTTTGACCCTGCCATTTTCGATAAATCACGCTCAGAAATAGAAGAACTTCTAACGAGTCAGGATATAATAAACTTGGCAAAGCTTCTTGCGAAGATCTACGGTTGTTTCTGCCCAGAACAGTACGACAACGAGCTCAATGTGGAGGTGCACAGAACTGTGACTGCCCCTGAGATAGACCAGCAATTGATTGAACAAGGCCATTCGCTGGCTGAATTCAAAGCCGTCTGTACCTTTGGTACAGGTGGCACCTCAGGTGGATTGAGCAGATACTTGATGGACAAATATGGAAAGAAATCACTACATGTAGTCTTTCCACTTGGTAACCAAGATGTCGCAGGAATAAGGACTAAAGGGAAGGCAGCCGGCTTGAAGTTCTACGAGCCTGAGCGATACGCCGGACAACATGAGGTAGATTTTGGGCAGGCAAAACGTCTGTTGAAGTTTTTCGTAGACAAAGGATATGATATAGGAGAAAGCAGTGCCCTTGCACTTTATGCGGTGATGCAGATGGCGAATTTCGGTGGAGACGGAGGAAGAAAGTTTGTCGTAATAATTGCAGACGGAATCCAGAAGTACAGAAGAAGCGTTGAAGTGATGCAGGAGAAGCGAGAGGACCGTAAAGAGGTTCCTCTACAGGAAGCTGTCTCGAATATCGGAAACTACAACAGAGTTCTTTGGATTCACACAATGTATACTCCTCGCAAAGAGGGAATAGAGTTAATTGCAAATTCGTTGGGTGTTGATGAAAGCAAGATCTCCGTCCCAAAGGCCAGTGACGTGGAACAACTTTTAGCAACCCAAAAGATTCCAGAGCAACTTGATAATGCATTGGGCGGAGAAGGAAATAATGGGAAAGCATTGCTCGTCTGCATGATGGGTAATACTTCGCTCAGAGTTGCCGAAGTACTTGCAGAAAAAGGCATTGTGGCTGAAAGCTTGACTGGTGGAATTTCAGCACTTTCTCAAGATAAAGGTAAGCAAATTTCTGAATTGGTGCGAATAGCGACAGAATAATAGGCATTCTGAGAGAGATAGATATAAGCGGACTCTATCCAATTGGCGCGGATTGTAGAAGCATAATGTTACTCTAGTCACCTTGAATACTGCTTCTGTAGTTGCTATAGCTAGCATTTGACATAGATTCTAGATCTCTAGATCTCTCTTATGCTCATTGATGCAGGACTTGTTTTGAATAGTTTAACCATGGATAAAACAATGAAATATTTATTGGCTAATCAACAACAATAGTCTGACTCTGCTCGCGCATGAATTCTGTCAGGTAATGAGGTCCTCCCGTTCCTTTACCCCTGGTTCCGGAGTCCTTCCATCCACCAAATGGCTGGCATCCGACCATTGCGCCAGTTGTTGCACTTGCCTGCCTGTTAATATAAATAACTCCTGCATCAATACAGTCAAGGAACTTTTTGACCTCTTCCTGTTTTCTGGTAAATATGCCGGCGGTTAATCCATATTCAATGTCGTTTGCAAGCTTGATGGCATCATCGAACTTCTCATAATCTACAGCACATAGGATGGGAACAAACATTTCCTCCCTAAAGAGCCTGTGCTTTTTTGGCAGACCAACGATAATCGTCGGCTCTACATAGTAGCCGTACTTTAAGTCGTCATCCTTTTTTATAGAGCCTCCAACAAGCACCTTGCCGTCCTTCTCCGCTGCCTTTATGTATTTTTGATATTTCCGGTATGCATTCTCGTTAGCAAGTGGACCAACAAAGGTATTTGAGTCAAGTGGATTTCCTATCGGAAGGTTCTTTGTCTTTTCAACCAGCCGTCTCAGAAACTCGTCCCTCACCTTCTTGTGGACATAAACCCGAGAGCACGCGCTGCATTTTTGTCCCGAATAGCTAAACGTTGCTTTGAGGACACCGTCAACTGCGTTATTGATATCAGCCGTTTCAGTCACTATCACCGGATTCTTGCCTCCGAGCTCAGCGATTAGCGGTTTGAGCCTTGTGTTGCTAAACTCTTTTGCTATGTTGAAGCCAGTGTCTCGAGAACCAGTGAATACAATTCCAGCAACGTCCTTGTTGCTGACAAGCTCATTCCCTAGCTTGCCGCCTGACCCGATAACTAGATTGAACACACCGTCAGGCAATCCTGCCTGCTTGAATATTTCTGCAAACTTCCATGCAATAATTGGAGTATTGCTTGACGGCTTGGCTACCACAGTATTCCCGGTGATTATTGCGCCAGTGCTCATGCCTACGAAAATAGCAGCAGGAAAGTTGAACGGAGCAATTACTCCCCATACTCCATACGGTTTCATAACGCTCTTGCTCTTTTCGTTTGGATGAGCGCTTTTCATTATTGTTTCAAAGCCATTATTTCTTTCTATTTCCTCAGAATAATAGCGTAAAAAGTCGATAGCCTCATCGATGTCTCCTATTGCCTCGTAACGATTCTTGCCGTTTTCATATGAGACCCACGCGGCAAGCTCGAACTTGCGATGGGCCATGATATCTGCTGCAGCCATGCATATTTGTACTCGCTTTCCATACTCTATTCTTGCCCAGCGCTCAAATGCCTCTTTTGCAGCTGCAATGGCCTTCCTCACATGGATGGCACTCCCTATCGGCATATGTCCAAGCACTATTCTTGTGTCAATAGGCGACGTATGTGCTACAGTAGATGGCGTCCTTACCTCACTTCCCCCAATCACCATCGTGTAGATCTTACCAAACTCTGATCTTACCTGCTCAAGTGCTTTCTCATACATGTCATGAAATTGTCCTTCAGCCTTCTCCATCATGAACCCGTGCAAAGTCTGCTCGTTTAAGAACATCTGTACCACTGGTATGTTGAAAGAACCTTAAAAATCATGAGCGAGAAAAAAAGAAAGAGAATACTGATTGCTTTTGTTTGTCGTGCTACATTGAGTAATACATGCTATTTCTGTTCCAGTATGAGCAAGATGTTAAAAAATGCTGTAGAATCATAGCCAGTAGCGCAGCACAAGCTCACCGTTCTTTTTCCGCTCTACCTTCTTGAGTTGCAGCTTGATGCTTTGGGCTATTTCATCGAATCCATCTCCCTCGACAAGCGTCGTCGCCAGTCTGCCGCCTGCTATTTTTGGGGCAATTGTTATTGTCATCTCGTCTACAAGCCAAAGGTGCAAAAGAGACCAGTTAAGCTCGCCTCCACCCTCTACCAATATTTTTTCCATCCCCATCTTTTCCAGCTTGCGAAACAGCAGTTTAAGGTTGACGCCATGGGGCACAGCGGCACTTTGCCCCTTTTTCCCTTCGCTTATAACCAGCACTTGCGCGCCCATCTCTCTTAATTTCAGTATCTTTTCCTCTGGCGCCTGATCCGTCACTGCTATAATAGTCATAACCCTGGACGCAGTGCGCATTATTTGAGAGTCAATGGGGATCCTACCTCTGCTGTCGACTACCACCCTGACGGGGTTCTTACCCTTCACTAGTCTTACTGTGAGCCGGGGGTCGTCTGCCAGAATTGTAGAGATTCCTACAACTATGGCATCTACAGAAGCGCGCAGCTTGTGAACCCTCACAAGATCTTCTCTTGAAGAAATTTTTGAATCTCCATTTGATGTGGAGATCTTACCATCAACTGTCATTGCACTGTTGAGTATTACCTTCAATCTACAAACCGCCCATTGATCATGACTGCGCTGATAGAGTTTTGGCTCAGCCTGTGGACCACTGCTGCGTATGGGTCATGCATTGGATAGAGGTCGGCATGTTTCTTGTCAATAAATATCAGATCGGCTGCGCGGCCAGCCTCTATACAGCCGGTATTGAGTCTTAGAATTTGCGCCGCATTTATAGTTACCATCTTCAAGAGTTCTTGTGCTCTTAACATCTCACCTTCAGTCGCCCTCGACGCCTTCCAAGCATAATCCAGTTCTCTCAGAATGTCTGGCGAATTTAGCATAACATTGTCCGTTCCGACGGCTACAAGGCAACTTTGCCTGAGCATTTGGGCAACCCTTGGGATGCCTGCGCCGAGTACACCATTTGCCCTAGGGCAAATTACGACACCCGTCCCACTTTTTGCCACAAGCGACATTTCATTTTCTGTCGCAGTTGTCATATGTACAACAAAGTCAGGTTTCAGATGTTGCATTATCCGGTCTACTTCGCTTCTGCCGGTGTGCATCTTGGAAAAGTTGGCTGTCTCTTTTGACTCGGCGGCATGTATTGCTATCAATTTTTTTCCTGCAAACTGCCTGTACTGTGCAAGAGCAGCATCAGTGTTTTCATTTGCGCCGCTTAGTCCAAGTCCATCTGCATGCTCAAGTACCTGTTTAGTTTGCTCTCCTTTTTCAGGTGGCAGGCCAGCTGTATCTGTTGGGCTGCTGTAATAATTTATCCTGCCAAGCGTTATGCATTTTATTGGCAAACCCTCAACTGCTTCTTTTAGGAGCCTTATTCCCTCCAATCCATCCTCGCGAAAGTCTGCAAATGCAACTATCCCCTTCTTCATCATTAAAATTGCAGAATTCCTGATGAATGTCTTTAGATGTTCTGGCAGGCTCTTTTCCAGAATCTTCTTCTTAGCACCAAACACAGGATGCACCCGTGCATCAAGCTGCTGCCCGGCGGCAATATCTTTTCCTATTGAATCGGCAATGTGTGTATGCGCGTTGATAAATCCCGGTACGACTATGAATCCGTTTGCGGCCAGATTCTTACCAGAACCGTTGTAAGTACCAGCAGCAGTCCTCCTTATTCTGCCATTTTCAATCTCAATGTAGCCCTGCTCAACATATTCAAGCTCTCTGCCCAAAAGAAGGCTGGTGTTAGTTATTGCTAGGGACATTGTATTTCATATATTGTTTGGATCTTTCCTTCCTCGCGTAAATCTCTAATTGTATCAAGCGCCCTTGTCGCGGCTTCTGCTGCTCTTCTACCTGTCTTGCCAATTCCTATACCGCAGTTGAGTTTAATATCATTGCCGGCCGTAACCTTCTTTAGCACTTCGTCCGCCTGCTCTTTTGTCATACCGTTAGAAATCACCATAACATTGTCGCCGCCAAGAAAGAACGCAAGCGAATTGTGCTTGAGGAACTCTTCTGCAAGCGTACTGTAGATCTTCATGATGAGTGCTGTCAGTTCATAAGGCGACAGCCAATTGCCAACCTTTGTCGAACTATCAATATCAATATGCATAATTTGTGCTACGTCTGCCGGATGTTGCAAACTACCAAATATTCTAGCGTTGCTATCAAGCATCCTACCCTCTTTCCTTGTGCGGTAAGCATTCAGGTTTGCTTCAAATGCAGTCTTGCCGACTCCTATTGTCATCGACATTAACATGTTGTCGTACAGCTTTGTAAGCTCATGCTGTATGTGTCGATGATCATCAATATCAAGTCCATTTGTTATTGCAAAGTATTCGTCGAATCTGTTAAAGAAAACAATGCTATCTCTTTCTGAGAATAGCCTCTGTACATCATGATAGATCCTTGCTTGCAGCATCTGAAGCTGTGCTTCCCTGTCACTTCCAAGTGTGAGAGTCCATTGCCCGTATCCTTCGATCCTAATTATTGTCAGCTGTATCATTTATTATCACAATCCCTCCGCCGACTGCCTTTTGTAGCTTTCTCAACCGCAAAACCATGTTTACGGCCGCGTTGACTGCTCTAGCCGGCACAAGCTTTGCTCGCGCTCTTGCTTGCTCGATCGTCATTCCAGGCCCCGCTACGCCAAGTGTCACCGGCTTGCCATACCTTAGCGATAGATCAGCTATCAGCCGTGCCGCGTTTTCAGCTACGATGTCATCATGCCGGGTGTCGCCCTTTATCACCGCACCAAGCGTGACTACGGCGTCCACATTTTTCTTTCTCAATAATCGCTCAACTGCAAGTGGCATATCAAAGGTACCTGGCACATACAAGATGTAGCTTACCTCAGCGCTTACAATGGCTGCGTGATCTCTTGCGCCTTCTAGCATTCTGAACGTTATCTCGCTGTTAAACTCAGAAACTACGATTGCAAGACAAATCAATTGTTAGTTATGCCACCCTGGCATAAGTTTTGAGCTCACTTGCGTCGATTAGAGGGACACCGAATTTTGCGGCATATTTTTGCCCAGCGTCAATTGAGAGCGCCCTGTGTGTCACTGAGTCCATCATTTCACAAATGGCCACTGCTGGCGTAAGGTTTGCAAGCTGCATAAGATAAACGCATAGCTCGGTGTGACCCATCCTGTCATGTAGCAGGTGCTTTGATGCTATAAGTATCGGCACGTGGCCGGGCGCACGAAAGTCTCTAGCGAATTGTGCTATGCCGCCATTGTCGATGTTCTTGCAGACTTCTACCATCTTGGCTATAGTGAGTGCCCTGTCCTGATCGGTGATGCCAGTGTACGTGGAGCGATGGTTGACCGCTATTGAAAATGACGGCTTATCCCCGTAGGTGGCCCTGCCCTCTGTCAATTTTGAAAACACGGGATTTACCTTACCCATGTCTGCGAGAATGTCGTGCATATAGACCAGCCCCAGCTTGCTAGTGATCTCGTTTGCTATTGCAAGGCAAACAAGTCCCCCAGCGTCTTTTCTCATAGTCGCAATGTGATACGGCTGGATATGCTGCGCAGCGATTACCATGTCGATCTCGTTCTCACGCGCTTTGTCGTCATGAACAAGTACAAACCTGCCAGCCTTTAGTGCTGCTATTGCTTCTGCAAGAGACAACTATTACATATGTCGTTCAATCTTATTAAAACATTACTAAAATTCTGGTTGTTACCAGCTTTTTGGTAGGTGGCTCATAACGTATTTTCCAAGAATATCCGTTTCAATGTTAACATGGTCGCCTCTACGCTTCATGCCAAGCGTCGTCACCTTCAACGTGTGAGGTATGAGCGAGACTGAGGCATGATCATCCTCAATGCCTACCAGTGTCAGGCTAACTCCGTCGACTGCAATCGAGCCTTTTGGCACTAGGGATTTTGCCAACCACTTATCTAGTTTTATCCAGATGATTGTTTCAGACGACATCTTTTGGATATCTTCAATGATACCAGTGCCATCCACATGACCTAAAACGAAGTGTCCCTCAAGCCTATCTCCGACTCTCAGCGACCTCTCTATGTTAACCATTTCGCCGGGTTTGACTTGCCCAAGGTTCGTTCGCCGGATGGTTTCGGCAACCATCTCAAACTCAGCTTCGCCTTTCGATAGCCTTGTCGCTGTGAGACACGTGCCATTTATGCAGACACTGTCCCCTCTCTTGATACCCCGCCCAAACTTTCCAAGTCTGACTCGCATGATGATTTCAGCCGCACTCTTGCTCTTTGAGACAGATGTAACCATGCCTATGCCGTTGACAATGCCAGTGAACATTCAGTAGCACCTGTCTATGGACATTGAGAATATTTATTTGCAGTTGCTTTCATTATTATCACACATATACATGTGCCAGACAGCTGTGTTTTATGGTGAGGCGCTAGCAAAATACGGCTTCGGTGGGTCTCATCCGTTTGGAACCCACAGGCTTGACGCGTTCTGGAACAAGCTGCGGAGCGAAAGTATTGGCAATATCGTAGTGGAAGACCCGGTGATGGCAGGCTACCAGGCTGCGGTGTTATTTCATGACGCAGAATATGTTGAATTGGTAAAAGTGGCATCTAGGCACGGCGGTGTGCTGCTCGACAAGGGTGACACGCCAGCATTCAAGGGTGCTTTTGAAGCGTCGCTCTATGTCGTTGGGTCGACACTGGCTGCGCTTGACATGGTGGTGACGGGAAGAGACAGGGAGAAAAGAAAAGTGGATCATGCCTTCAATCCCATCGGCGGCTTGCATCATGCAAGACGCGACTCTGCTGGTGGTTTTTGCATATTCAATGACATTGGTATTGCAATCTTGGCAGCACGCGAAAAACATAGAATGAAGCGGATAGCGTACATTGATATTGATGCCCATCATGGAGACGGAGTCTTTTACGAATTTGAAGATGATCCGCTCTTGTTCTTTGCAGACATCCACGAAGATGGCCGCTACCTCTATCCAGGAACAGGATCAGCAAGTGAGATAGGCAAAGGCGCAGCCGCAACGACTAAGCTTAATATACCGCTTGAGCCTGGTGCCGGCGACGACGAATTCATAGAAGGATTTGGTAAGATAGAGCACTTTATCGAGAGTGTAAAGCCGGAATTGATAATACTGCAATGCGGCGCAGATGGGCTTGCAGGTGATCCAATAACACATTTGCAATATACCTCAAAAGCACACATATTTGCTGCAGAATCTATTCATAGATTAGCCCACAAGCACTGCGATGGCAGGATAATCGCCCTTGGAGGGGGAGGCTATAACAAAGAAAACATCGGCGCCGCTTGGACAGAAGTAGTGAGATCACTGGCTAACGATACCAATTTCGGATAATAGTAGAATGATCTTCTCAAACTAGATTTAAAAATCGAGACTAAGAAAGATTAGCCGCATGATAGCATAACAAAGTCATACATTATCCATCCGATCGACGCCTTTACGGAATTGGATATTGTTGTGCAGTTAGATTCTCAAGCAATTAAAACGGTGGACAGGTGTAGTGGATCTTCTCTTTGTCTGTCTTTTTATTTTCTTCTTGCAGGGATCGATTCGTCTAAACTTTGCGGTGCGATTTCTCCGATCTGACCATATAGTTTGAGAAATTTGTCCCCTTTTTCAGTTGTCCTAAAAATCTGCTCTGAGGAGTTGTAGTCAAGTAGACCATTAATGGTGAGAACATTAAGATATTCCTTTAATTGAGCATATGACAGAAAGGCTCTGTACATTATCTTAGTCTTTGTTGCTCCGCCGCTTGCAGCTTCAAGAATTTGTGATATAATGTCTGTTCTGCTTCTATATCGCACGCTATTTCTTATGACGTAGCAGCCTATTAAAGATTAAAAAGACAATTTATGATAACTGCGATAAAGGTATGTCGGCTTGCCGCCTTGCTTTTTCATGAGTAGCTTTTTCAGCAGTAAGGGTTGGTGCTTCGCCAATCCAACAAGCTTTAGTATAAGCATCGTTATTCTTAAGGGCCCCATCTCAAGTTTCTAGAGGAGCAAAAAAGGGAGGGCCCGAGATTCTGAGGATGGACCATCCTTCTCTCTTTTGGCTGCGTTTCAATGCCTTTGACATACAAGTTTGCTTTGGTATTTCAATTTATCAAATTTTTCAAGCTTGCCCAGTCTTATGGCTCCATCGCACTGTCAGATGCAGATATGTTTAAAGTAATTGGGCTAATAGTTGTTGGAATATTCTTGATGACTTTTGGCACCTACTTTCTTAGCATAGCAAACCTACCAGTCTTGCAGCTGCCAGATGTCAATTGGGCGCTTGTCGGCTTTGTCACGATTATTGGAAGCATTGTAACATTTGGTTCAGCATTTGCTGTTAGCAGGCTTGCCTAAGGGGAATGCATATTCCTGAAATGGAGATATACAAGCAGTGCTACTGCTTTTAGATATCATTAATATGATGTAACTTTTTGCTACAGTAAGAATGAGTTGTAAATTCTCGGCCTATGTCAATTGGCAGATCTACGGTGTTAGAATCGATAACTTAAAAGAGCCAATTTGGTCAATCAATTTGAAATGAGTGCCAAAAAGGCCTACGATGATGTTTTGAGGCTGATGCGCGAGCATCATGAATGGTTTAACACATCGATCCCGCTTATCGCAAGTGAGAATATCCCAAGTCCTGCAGTAAGGGAGGCTCTTATGTGTGACTTTGGCAACCGCTACGCAGAAGGATGGCCCGGTGAGCGTGTCTATGCGGGCTGCATCTACATAGACCAAGTAGAGCTTTTATGCAACGACCTTGCCCGTAGGGTCTTCAGGGCTGAATTTGCCGACTGCAGGGCGACATCAGGAGTCGTGGCAAACCTTGCCATCTATGCCGCCTTTTCAAACCCTGGCGACTGGATGATGGCCGCATCTATACCGTCTGGGGGCCACATTTCACATGGGAAGAAAGAGCATTCAGGCACAGCTGGACTGGTACATGGCCTCAACATCGAGCATTATCCCTTTTCAAAGGAAGAGATGACCTTAGATGTCGATGCAACAAAGAAAAAGATAGAAGAGATGGCACGCAACGGCAAGACTCCCAAGATAGGGATGTTTGGCGGTAGTTTGTTTTTGTTCCCGCACCCGGTTAAAGAATTGGCTGAGTTTATGCACGACTATGGCATGTACATCAACTATGACGGAGCACACGTTGCTGGGCTGATCGCAGGAGGCGAGTTCCAAGATCCGCTGAAGGAGGGGGCGGACTCGATGACCATGAGCTCACACAAGACGCTTTGGGGACCCCAAGGCGGCTGTATAGTATCCTACGCAAGGCATGCGGAGCATATCAAGAAGGCAATATTTCCTGGAAATACCAGCAGCCACCACCTGCACCATGTGGCAGGCAAGGCCATAGCACTGGCTGAATCGTTAGAATTTGGTAAATCATATGCCAAGCAGGTGATAAGGAATGCGAAGGCATTAGCAGAGGGACTTGCAAGCTATGGCTTTAGACTTCTAGGAGAAAAGAATGGCTACACTGCATCACATCAGATTGCTGTAGATGTGACTAAGTTTGGCGACGGCGGTACCATCGAAGAGGAGCTCGAGAAGGCAGGCATTATATTGAATCGGCAGTTACTGCCGGGTGACATCAAGGCAGGCAGACACTATATGCACCCTAGCGGCGTAAGAATAGGAGTACCGGAGACAACGCGCCTTGGTATGAAGGAAGGTGAGATGAAAGAGATTGCTAATTTTATCAAGCGCGTTGTGGTTGACAAACAGGATGCGGCAATGGTAGCAAAGGACGTGGCCGAGTTTAGAAAACAGTTCCAGCAGGTGCAGTATGCATTTG
The DNA here is from genome assembly GCA_036732945.1 of Nitrososphaera sp. Lineage (GTDB taxonomy): Archaea > Thermoproteota > Nitrososphaeria > Nitrososphaerales > Nitrososphaeraceae > Nitrososphaera. Next base: position 12,279 of record DAINBL010000011.1, read on the forward strand.
ACAACGCAGTCAAGGCTTACGAGTATATCAGCTTGACAGGCAATAGATAGATAGAGAAATTCTTTTGACGCAATAGAATTCTTTTTTCTGTTAAAGCTGAAGCACAAAGGTCAATGAATTTTATCGTAACCTATTTCTGGAGAAGGATTGGTTGTTGAAAATCATGGCCACAGACATATAGGTTGTCTACAGCCGGCAATCAGGGAAATGTTAATGAAATTGAAGTTAGTAGTATGACATCACACCGTCAACCATCACTGCTTCAATCTGTTTTGTATTGCTTATATTTTCTATGGGATTCGCAGAAAGAACGACCATATCAGCTTGCTTTTCAGGTTGTATTGTACCTACTATATCATCAATACCTAGAGCCTTAGCCCCATTATTTGTGGCAATTTCTATAACTTCCAATGGCTTTATGCCCGTTTGAGCTAATAGTTCTAGCTCATTGTGAAGACTTGCTCCTGGTACTAGCCCAAAGTTCGGTATATCGGAACCCGATAGAATTTGTACACCATTATCATACATAATTTTTGTTAATTGTAGTACTTTAGCCCAACGTAGCCGATTTTGTGGATTAGAAGAACCATCATCCGTTAGCATAGCCTCGTATATGCTCAAAGTAGGATCTACGGGTATATCATTTTCTACTAATGCATTTATCATTTCCCTAATCTCCGTACTATTGAGATCCACCAAATCAAGCCACAAGAAGTGGTCAAAAGGACCTCCACCATTTTCAAGGAATTGCTCCCGTTTGTCGCCTGATGGTAATAAGAAAGGATTCACTGGCACTCCGTGAGTTAAAGCGTCAATTCCCAAGTTTGCTGCATCAGTCCAACTTGTCATATACAGATGTCCTATGACTCTTATTCCTTGGCTATGAGCTTCGTCTATAGCAGCTTTTACCAAATTGGGCGGTAAACCAACATATAGCTTGATAAAATCCACCCCTGCTGCTGCCTGATAACGTACCTCTTCTCGAGCTTCTTCTTCGTTGCTAATTTGCTTTTCTACAAACGGTATTGCTATTTGTGGACCATTAAGCAATCTTCCAGCAGTAAATATTTCAGGTCCTTCCATATTGCCTTCAGATACATTGTGTTTTAAGGCTATTGATTCATTTGTAGGACCACCAGGATTTCTTATAGTTGTAACTCCGTAATCTAAAAGCATGTCAAGTGCAGTTTCTGAAAAATTCTGATTGTATGAATTTTTTCTAACTCCAGCAACATGAGCATGCATATCAAAAAGGCCCGGTATGACATACTTCCCTGTGAGATTTAAGACATTTACTCTTGTAGTTTCATTATTGATAAGCGAATAATATCGATCATGATATTCAGTTTCATTGGTTATTGCTACTATTCTGTTGCCATTAATAATTATAACTGCATTTGGTTTTGGCGGATCTCCAGTGCCGTCTATTAAGGTAGGTCCGACCAATACCAATATTGTGTCATTATTTATTGTATGCAGTGGCAACGATGATTTATTCTGAGAAGTGGAAGAAGAGATAATAATACTATTAGATTCATTATATGAATGTCGTTGTAGTAAGAATGCAATTGTTGAATCGAGAAATTGAGAGATCGAATTAGAAACTAACACCCATAGCGTATAGACGACTAAAAACAAGGGTATTACGGTGAATTTGAAATACCGAGGAAATATTTTCATCATCTAGCTAGGAATAAAAGATGTTAATATTACCTAATTAGTTCTTGTGTTTTTAGTCGCTTTCTTTAGTTTGCAAAGATGAGGGCTTAGCTAAATTCAAAATCATTATGTGCAGCAGTTTTTCGTAAAGATGGCCATTATTCAGAACTGAGAATAATAACCGGCCTATTAACAAGCGAGCCATTCTTATCACCAGCAGATTGACAAAGAGCAGCCTGCTATCAATCAGAAAAAGGAGGTCATCATGGAAGTGGCTTTCAAGAACTTTTCTTTTGAGCCTTTTGCCATTTTTCTAAAGAATGGGTCACTCTTATTGTTCACTTATTTTGCTGCTGCAGCCATCATTAACTCTGCAGCAGTAGAGAATAATTTTTTCTGCACTTCTTGTCTCTTTCTATCATTACTATTATTGTGCCCACCACTTCTGCTTTGTTCGAGTATTTTCGTTTTTGCTTCTATGTAGGCTAGAACGGACAACTCTTCGACTTCCTTATCATCAATATGCCTATTATTTTCGTTGTTATTCAATTCAAATGATATATAATAGAATTTTGACTTCAGCTTCATTACTTTTGTATACAGTGGAAGAGTGTTTTTTGACATCTTGTTCTTGTTGCTGCTGCTGACAACCTCTCCGTCATTAATCTGAGAAATTACAAGCTTCGAATTGCCATATACTTTTATGATATCATTACTATAACGATTTTTGATAAGCCATTCAAGCGCTCTTATCAAGGCAGTATAATTGGCCACGCTATTGGTAGACGATGGAGAATTTGGCTCCGCTGCTAGACCGCAAGATTCATCTAATAAAAGACCCTCTTTATTCCTAATGATGTAAGCATAACATGCTATACCTCCAAAATTCCTTGGCAAACATTGCCCTAGAAAGCGTACATTTACTATTTCCTTCATCTTAAGTTTTTTGCATTACGCGCATTTAATGTATATGCATGTCTGTCTATTTCTAGAAGCAAGAAACAAGGAAGGAGAATGAAGTTTACCATAGTGTATTCCTTCTTTCAACTATTACTTTTGACCTTACTGCGTTATGACTAGCAACAAATTAGAGAATCTTACGGGTCTAATCACTGGAAATGAATATTATAGAAAGATTTGGAGTTCTGCAGTACTAGCGTGGGAGAAAACATAAGAAGGCAACTAGTTCAAAAATAGAGGACAGTTGAAATTATTCTTGCAAGTCGCTAACCCAAATACGTTCCATAATAAAGGTGGGAATTAATTCTCTGCGAATGATTATATTGTTAGATTCATTCTTG
>DAINBL010000012.1:0-4348 GCA_036732945.1 Nitrososphaera sp.
TCTTTCTAGCTCCTTCTCTTCCTCCGTTTGTTGCTTTTGTCGTTATTGCTGTTACTATGGAATTATGCATCTTTCTATTGTTGTTGAGATTATTCATCATATCTCTCATTGGAGTGCGAATACAATGAATAAAAGAATTTCCATGATAGAGAGAATAAGATAGAAAGAAGGAGGAAAACTGATTGCACAGTGCAAATTATTATAAACTTTGAAGAGATTTTTAATAAAGTAATTATCTAGGTACTGCCAGATGGCATTATACACTCGCTCTCACTTTATAAAAAGTAGATATACACCACCACCATGTTTCCCTGATGGCAATGAAGGCGATATTTATCACAGGAACTGCAGGGTCTGGAAAATCACTCCTTACCTCCAGACTACTTCAATGGTACAGGGATAATAGTGCTTACCCGGTTACGCTCAACCTTGACCCTGGAGCAATCAGCCTCCCTTATGAGCCAGATGTTGATGTCCGCAATTATGTTGACATTGCCACTTTGATGGAGAGTTACGGACTTGGCCCTAATGGTTCACTTATAATGGCAAGTGACTTGATCGCAACAAAGTTGGAGGAGATCCAGAAGGAAGTGGATGAGCTGAACCCTGACTACCTGATAGTGGACACGCCTGGCCAGATAGAGCTCTTTGCATTCCGAGCAAGCGGTCCATATTTTGCTGTAAACCTTCATGCAGACAACAAGGCGACGATATTTGCCTTCGATGGAATGTTAGTGTCGTCCCCGATCAACTTTGTGTCTATATCGCTCCTTGCGTTATCTGTCAAGCTGCGGTTGAACATGGCTCAGATAAACGTGCTTACCAAGCGTGATCTTGTCATAGACAAATTAAAGGATATCATGGACTGGGCGGGCTCAAGCATGGCGCTTGAACATGTCCTCAACAGTGAAAAGGATGCAGAGTATTCTCTCTTAACCAAAGATCTGGCACGCAGCATAAGCAAAGGTGGCTTCGCCCAAAGTCTCATAGCTGTTTCTAGCATCACGATGAGTGGCATGGTCAACCTAGCTGCCGCCCTTGCTCGAACCCTTAATCAGGGGGAGGACATTTAGCGTGACTGGGAAATCACGTAGTGCGGCTGCCCCATGCTCAACTGCAAACCTTGGCCCGGGATACGACGTGTTTGGCCTTGCGCTTGATGCGCTTGAGGACAAAGTCAAGGTAAGCAGGATATCGTCTGACGGCGGCGGACGAATAACTATCAAGAACAGCGATCAGGCGATTCCATCAATGCCTGAATCAAACTCGGCTGGCCTTGTAGTAAAAAAGATGATGGAGGATTTTGAAATCACTGATAACACAGAGATCGAGGTTACAAAAGGTGTGCCGGCTGGCTATGGCGTTGGCAGCAGTGCTGCTTCAGCAGCAGCTGCTGCGATGGCATTCAACGCGCTTTATGGCTTGAAGATTGATAATAACAGGCTTGTAGAATATGCTGCAGAAGGCGAAATCGCAAGCGCCGGCACAAAGCACTATGATAACGTCTCAGCTTCTTTGCTAGGTGGCTTTGTGATATGCCGTATTGCCAGCGACAGGCTGCAGTTCACAAGGCTAGAGCCTCCTAAGGATCTCGTCCTTGTTGTTGCAGTTCCATGGCTTGAAGTGCCAAAGAAAAAGACAGAGCAGGCAAGGAGCGTCCTGCCGAAAGTGGTGCCGCTCAAAGACGTTGTTTACAATATTTCTGGCGCAGCCACAATAGTTGCAGGCTTTGCGCTAAAGGATGTGGAAACAATAACAAGAGGAATAGACGATACCATTATCGAGTCAGCAAGAAAGCATTTGATACCAGGCTACGAAAGTGTCAAGCAGAACGCTATTTCTGCAGGCGCGCTTGCAGTCACAATAAGCGGTGCTGGGCCTTCAATGATAGCATTTCTGAAAACAAACAAAAATGCAAAGAGAGTAGCTGCCGCCATGACCAAAGGATTTGAAGGGACAGGCGTAAAGAGCAGGACATTCATTTGTCGGGCTAGCAAGGGTGCCCGACTTTTGGCATAGTAGATATTACTTTTTGCTCTTGTTGAGGAAAGCGGACATCATCTTCTGTCTGTCTTCATGCGCAAAGCAAAGCGCCCAACCATAGATCTCAAGCCTAAGTCCTGTTTCGAGATCCGTGTCCATTCCCCTGTTTATCAGCTTCTTGCTAACCTTTACTGCTACAAAACTGTTCTTCGCTACCTCCTTTGCAAGTGAGATGCACTCGTCCATCAGCTTTTTATTTAGTATTTTGGCCATTTCAATCGCCCGTTCCTTTTCCTTTACCGCGTCACCTTTGGGCGCTTCTGGCGGAAGTTTATCGTCAGGTCCCATGTTGATTACTTTGTTAACAAGCCCTATTTGGCAGGCCTCATCTGCCATTATCATTTTGCCTGTGAATATTAGCTCCTTTGCCTTCGCCGGACCTACGAGCCGCATCAGGCGCTGTGTTCCACCCCATCCGGGAGGTATGCCTATTGTCACCTCTGGCTGCCCCATCTTGGCGTTGCTTGAGGCAATCCTTATGTCGCAGGCCATTGCAAGCTCGCAGCCGCCGCCCAGTGCAAAGCCGTTTACAGCGGCGATGACTGGCTTTTCCAGACGGTCTATTCTGTTTATTACGTCTTGAGCAGAAGTGGCATACCTTTCTGCCTGCATTGGATCAATGTTGACCATGTAGGAAATGTCTGCGCCTGCACAGAATGAGCGCTCACCGGCCCCAGTAATCACTACTGCTTTAATGTTGTCATCAGCTGCAACAATATCAATCATCTTTGAAAGCTCTGATATAACGTCCACATTCATGGCATTGAGGGCCTCTGGTCTATTTATCCTTAGAATTGCAATATCATCCTGTGGTTCAAGCTGAATGTATTTCATAGTAGACATATTGTGAGAGTAGGCAGCATTCCTTTTCAATAAAATCTTATTGGTCGTGACTAGCATGCTATGGTTAAAAAATAAGGTTAGACATGATTGGCATAATGGTCAGGCTTCACCGTTCAAACGCGGACAGCATCAATGATATAGACGTTGTTGTGATAGGTGTCCCTGATGAATCCGGTTCTCACGCCAAGCGTAAGGGAACGAGCAGGGCACCGGACGTTTTGAGAATAGCCTCAAACGAATCTGAATTTTTTGAACGCGACGGAAAGCTGATCCCTACTTGCCCAATGCGTGGAACCTTTGATCGAAAGTACATATTTGATGCCGGCAACATACCAAACAAGCAGAAGCTGCGCCACATGGTGACTGACATTGCTTTGCATGGCAAGCTGCCGATCATGATTGGTGGAGATCACTCTCTAACTACTGAAACAATACAGGCGGTGTCTAATGCAATTGGGAAAAAACTCTCACTTTTGTACTTTGATGCCCATCCCGACTTTGTTTCTTCTACTAAGAATTATTATGGCTCCGTGCTTACGGACTCAACAAAATCGCTGAACTTTAGAAAAAGCATGTTAGTAGGCACGAGGGCTGCCGAGCCGGAAGAGCTTGAAAATGCAAGAAGGGTAGACCTGAGGATCGTAAACCCGCTAGAGATCGCTGAGCTAGGAGTAAAAAGGGTGGCGCAAATGATAAGGGCGCGAACAAGCGGATCCAAAGTGTACATTTCAGTAGACCTCGACTGCGTAGACCCAGCATTTGCACCAGGTGTATCAGTTCCTTCGCCGGGAGGTTTGTCATCCACTGATCTCATCTACCTGCTTAACAAGGCAGTCAGTGCCGGGAATGTGGTAGCTATCGACATCGTGGAACTTGCTCCAGATTATGACATCAATGGCACCACTGCAATGCTTGCTGCCAGAATAATGTCAGAATGTATCGCATCAGTATAGCTTTTGCCACACTTTTTCAATTACGGGCTCCAGGCTCACCGGCTTGATTAGCCCATCAACTAGCTAGCGAAGTAGTTGTTGCCTTTAGTTCTGACATCTTTTCTCTCGGAGGTTGAATGCGTTCATGGGATGTTCTTGCTCTCACCTGGGTATTATAGATACAACATCATCATTATTATCATTACTACCATTGCAGATACTGTGTCCAGCCAGTATTCAAAGCGAAAAACATAAGCCCCTTTTACAGCACAGCGCATCTTGGGTGTTTTTCTGTGGATGAGGACTACGACCTTGCAGGAATTGGCTGTCAGCACAATTTTAGTACCTTTTTCAGTATAGAAACATAACGATGCAAAAAGGGTCTGCTTCGTGTGGACCGATTATACTTTTGAAATGGAAGTTTTACAATTAGTTACGCAGTTTGATCGTAATCTCTTCTCCCATGCCTATTGGTACAGTGACTGACTGGATGTTGGGCTTGCTGTGCACATGGCGTGCATACTTTCTCA
>DAINBL010000012.1:4448-15111 GCA_036732945.1 Nitrososphaera sp.
ACAGTGACTGACTGGATGTTGGGCTTGCTGTGCACATGGCGTGCATACTTTCTCATAGCGGGTCGGAAATGGTCAGGATATAGCATGTTATCTGTCGCAATTATCCCTCCAATTCTCACCATTGGTAGTACAAGGTCAAAATATCTTATGATATTCTCTTTATCTGCATCGAGGAAGACAAAATCAAACTTGCCTTTAAGCTTGTGCAGTAGGTCAAGAGCGATGCCTTGTCTTATCTCTATCATCTTATCAACACCGGCCTCTTTGAAATTTTTCAATGCCTGTTCTACTTTTAGCGGGTTCATTTCGATCGTTATTATTCTTGCGCTGCGATTCTTGCCCAATGCGTCGGCGAACCACAGTGTGGAAAACCCGGCCGATGTACCCACTTCTAATATGTGCTTTGCCTTGATTGCCTTGAGGAGTATTGAAAAGAATATGCCAGTATCGGCTGTGATGGCAAGCATCTCTTGATCAGGTGCAACTTCTACTCTGCCACTTCTTTCCCGGTTTGATTGCCTATTAAGCCGAGATATTACGCTGAGAACCTTGCTGTCCACGCCTGCAATAATGTATATACACAGGATATTTTTAGCTTCAACTGTTCTTTTGCTTCAAAAGTGATAAAAGGTTCACTTTTTCCGCCTTGTAATTAATCCTCGTTACTGATTCTCGCTGTCTAAGCAGTTGGTCTTTGCGGGCCTTCCAGCCTTCAATCGCAACCTTATGATCGTCGGATATTGGAGGACTCTCTGACAAGGTAAATCAACAAACCAATGGCCGGCTTTTAATCGTTGCAGGAATCAAACTGCTAACTTTTTTATTGTCTGCTGTCAAGAGAAGTACAGTGGAATTTGTCGATCTTGAGGAACCTGACGTAAGCAAGCCAATAATGATTGCCGCTATGCAAGACATGGGAAATGTTGGTAGTATAGCCATCGATTTCATTAACAAGAGCCTCAATAGCCGGTTGTTTCGATATGTCTTGCCACCTTATCCAAATTACGTTGTTGACAAAGGAGGCCATATTGACTTTCATCAGGAAAGGTGGGAGTACCGCTACGTTAAGAGCGTCATGGTTTTTGGAGGTGGCGAAGGGCAGCCCCAGACCAACCACGAGCTTTATGAATTGTGTCAAGATGTCATAAATATTGCCAAGTTGCACTCTGTGCAGTTAATTTATACCCTAGGCGCATTCCACACAGACCGAAACTATGGCAAGGACCCTATGACACTTGTCACAACTACCTCGCAAGAGCTAACAGACCAAATAGTGAAAATAGGTTACAACACCACCCCTGGCTCGTCACTGATAACCGGTTTCAATGGTTTGATACTCGGTTATGCCAAAAGAAACAACATTCAAGGGATTGGATTGTTTGCAGAGATCAACGACCCACAGATGCTGCAATACAGATCGGCAAAGAGCCTGCTCGTTTCGCTTGAAAAGCTCACATACCAGAGATTCAAAGGGATAGAAGAGCTTGACGAAATGGCTGGCGCAATTGAACGAGAGATCGATAGAATGAAAAGGATGGGCGGGGACTCTTTATACCGCCCTTAATTAGATGATCTTCGTAGCTTGGTGAAGCCTATTCAACTTCTACACATCTTGTTAGAATAATATTAAGCCCGATCTGCAATGCTTCACTTCTCACTAGAGTGCGATGCATCAAGGTTCTTTATCTTCCTCCTCTACCTCCACCTTTACGCCTGATTGACCGACCACTTTCAACTGTCTTTTGTATGCGGCCACGATCTCGTCGATGGTAGTGGCGTCTTCTGGCTTTTTATCGTCTCTTATTTTGCCCGTGAATTTTGGAAAGCGTAGAGCAAGGCCATAGCCCGGCCTAATGGTGTTCTTGGCGGCCGTATGCGATGGACTAAGCGTGATCTCCGAGGCAATGACTTCAATAACAATCTTGGGCTCAAACCAGATGTCCATTTCCATGCTGGTATCAACCCTTGCATGCCGCTGGCTTACTATGTGCTTCTCGAGCTCTTTGTAGAATTGCTCAATGTGCAAGTCGGTAAATCCAGTCCCCACCTTGGTCACGCTGCGGAACATGTCAGTGTTATGATCATAAGCCGCTAACAGTAACGCTCCATATTTGCCTACGCGCCTTCCGCGGCCGTGCAGTGCGCCAACGATGACAAGATCAAGTGTATCCACAAGATCGCTTGTGTATTCGCGTTTGAGCTTGACCCATGCATATTCTCTTGCACCCGCACGGTATGTGCTTGAGAGATGCTTTATCATGACGCCCTCGCAGCCATTCTCAATCGCAGCTGCCATGAACCTATCGATCTCATATGGCTCAGTTGCAATAGTCTGCTTGATCAAGCTTAATTTATTATTTTGAATCCTATCGATTATTTTCTTGAGCAGCTTTCTCCTTTCCATGTATGCCATTTCTGTCTTGCTCTTGCCGTCAAAGTAGAGTACATCAAAAAAGTTCATGACGACAGGATAATTCTCCATCGCCTCCTCTACACCATATTTGCGCCGCCGGTGCATCAGTTCCTGAAAGGGAAGAAATTCCTCTGTCTCTACGTTTACGGCTACCACCTCGCCCTCCAATATCACTTCCGCTTTTATGGCCTTTAGTGCGTTGGCAACATCCGGATAGTGGCTCGTAATCTTTTCAAGCCTTCTTGAAAACAATTCTACTTTGTCCTTGCCCTTGTGCACTTGTACGCGCTCACCATCCAATTTATATTCTACCGCTGCACTGCTTCCCATGCGCTCAAGTGCCTCTTCTGCTGTCCTAATGCGCTCTGCAAGCATCGGCCTGATAGGTTTGAAGAGGGCTATTTTGATCAAGCTGACTGCTTCGAGTCCCTTAGTTGCAAGCAGCCTTGCCACTGAGCCAAGGTCGCTTGAGACATTATATGCATTTTCAAGCACCTGCCTGTTTGCCTTGTCACCAGTGAAGGCGATCGCAAGGGCATCAAGCACAGTGTAATCAGCAATGCCGAGTCGGAGCTGTCCCATGACGAACTTGATTATGTAGCACCCTTCTTTAGCCATTGCATCATTTAGCAAACTGCTTATTAGACGGAGTTTGATCTCTTGTGAGCCAGCGCCGGTCGTCCGTGCAACTTTGTCAAAAGTAGAATATACGCGCTCTACTGTCATAGGCTCTGAATACAGGGTTGACTGGCTCTTTGACTTCATGACTTCCAGTGTCGCCTCTCCAAGATCGCCTGTCTTTTGGTATATCCGTCCTATTTCCGATATGTCTTTTCCAGACGAGCTTGCAATTGCCCTGAGGACCATTTTTTCTGCGATGCCCATCTCTATTCCCTCATAGTCTGGGTAGAGTTTGCCTTGAATTAGATAAGTTACCTTGTCAATAATGTCGGCGGGCGTCTTTTTGAGAAGCGCAACAAGGTATCCGGTAAGGGCAATTCTGCTCGAGGTTTGTTCCATCTGCTCAAAAGTCTCTACCAAGGAAGTGAAATTCAAAGGGCTCCAACTCTGTACGCTTTGAGTGAATATTAATCTATGATATGTGATCAGCGATGATCCTGCAGAGCAGCAGATCAAGCACACAAGGTCTTGGCTGGACATACATTTCTGTTCTGCAAGACGCAGACAGAACAGTGATAACTGCTGCTAAAGTTTACAAAAGAAGAATAGTAATTAAAGATTATCAAATAGTAGCCAGATATTCCACAACAAGGACTAAAATCTTCTTCCGAAAAGCAAGAGGTTATGAGAGCATATAGATGCTGTAGCAAGTGATGAAGAAGAAGCAGCAGCTACGACTAATTGAAAGCATATATGCAGTGAAAGCTGAAGCAGCCAAAATCATGCGATTATGGCAAGTCAAGCTAACGGTTATTAGAGGCACCAACCAAGTAAGTAAAATAATGGGAGGCAATAAGAAGAAGCCAGCTGGTGCTTCGGACAAGAATACGCAGTCAGGGCCAGGACAGGCCGAGTTCAAGTCTACTGCGGAGAAGAAATCAGGCTCCAAGCCTCAGCAGAAGCAAAAACTTGCTGTGACGATTGACGAATCCCAGGGTATGAAGGCGATCCAAGGCATGAAGGCAATAACAATCCAAGGTGTGGCAAGGAACGTCGGTGTCAAAATTTCAATAGCAAATGCTTTCATCAAGTCACTGGAAGCAAAGGGTATCGTTAAGGCTGAAGGGGGCTACAGCGGCCATAAGGTCTACCAGATGATCAGACGCTAGCTTCTTTAACTATCATCACGTCCCCGGGCCGACTTGACTCAATAATCTCAAGGTTAGATGTGACTATACCTATTGAATTCATTGGCTGGACTTTAGCATCCTGTACGAAGACACAAATGGAGCTATTTGAAGTAAGGTAAGCGATATCACCCCGGTGAAATTGCGTTTTTTGTTTTTCTGCTCCGATCATAAGCCTAGTTTCAATATATACAAAGTTGTCTGCATATCTGTGCACTCTGTCTTGCAGCGGAAGGCTTTTTAGTATGGCTCCAGTAGTCAGAGGGGCAAGGTGACGCACAAGCTCAGCCAACGCAGAGCCTTTTTCTTCTATCTCGATTGCAATCTTTAATCGAGATACTGACCCAGCGCTTCCTGGCTGCATCATTATTACTGCCAATTGACTAGAATATAATGAAAATGTTTCGCATGTTATTACAAACAGATGATTACTATCAATTGTCATATATGGACAAAAGAAACACGGAGAGCGTAGAAAGCTGGCCAAGACAGCAAGAAAGAACAATACAGGAGCAAATGGGCATGTTTAGGAGAAAGAATCCTGACAGTACCAAAATATGTAGGGAAAATATAAATATAAGACGCCTATCTTCTTAATTATATAATATAGCTCCAGTGTGAGTTTTCAAAAATTAGGGCAAAACATTTAATTAGATATCCATTATCCTTTGGATTATTCTTGGTAGTCAAACATTCTTCCAAAAGACATGCCGCACCCAAAAAGCCTACTACTGCTAAAACGGCCAAGAAGACCAGCACTTCAAACAGAAAAGTTGAGGTAAGTGCAAAGCAGGAAGGAGAACAGGAAGGCACCGCCAAGAAATCGTCGCGTAGGGCAGACGAGGTGGTTATTTATGCAGAATTTGAATACGAGTTGAAAGAGATCGATGCTCACGACAACAAGGTGCTGATTGGTCCTGCTTGGCTCACACGGTTTGAGAGAGCAAGGATAACAGGTGCGAGATCACTTCAGCTATCACTTGGAGCACCTCCCCTTGTCAAGGTGCCTGAAAATGCTACTACCTCGATTGCAGTTGCAGTTGAGGAACTACAGCAGAAGGCGCTCCCAATTTCAATAAGACGCATACTGCCAAGTGGTACATACCAAGATATTTCTTTAGAGTGGCTAAAGTAACCAGATCAGAATTTAAATTTCTTTTAGCCTGCTTTCGTCAAAGATATCAGAGCCGTACCACCGGTAGCGAAAGTAGTCAAGGCACCACTCGTGGAAGATGGAGTCGCGGCTGAAGAACATCATGTTCATGTCAGTCTCCGCCTTTTGTGTTGGGAAAAGTACTGAGGCCTGTTTTTCGTTCAGTATCACTGCAACCTGCACGCTTTCCACCATTCTTCTTTCTATTGCCCCTTTGCTCAATAGTTCATTGTGACCAAGCTTCTTCAAAAGTTCCTTTCTCCCTCTTGGGATGATAACGTTCTTTGGAAATACATAGCTATATTTCACGGCCTTTTCCTTTACTCTAGTCACCACCGGCTCGATTAGGTCGATTGGCACCTGCGGCACAATTTCGTAGATGTACTGGTCAGCCTGTCGATAAATGTCCTTCCAACGCTCAAGTATTGCCACAATGCCCTTGAGGAACTCACATCTATCAAGCGCCCCCAATCTCATGATGAATTTGATTGGGAGCTCACCCAATACATGCTCGGAAAAATACTCTTTGTATTTTGAGAGGTAGTTAAACGTCGGGATCTGCTTGATTATAGTGTTGCCAAAAGTGGTAAGCGAAAATATACCCTCAGGGTCTTTCTCGATTAGGCCTGCATCCTGCAGGCGACTGACATTGCGATGGACCTCCTGCATGGTAATGCCTAGATCCTTGGCAAGTTGCGATATCTTGGCGCTTTTATTATTAAGCTGGAATACTATCGCTAGTCTCTGCTCACTTGCAAGCTCGAAGAAAGTCTTTTCTGTATTGGCAAATGTTGTCAGGACGTCGTCAGACGCATCAGGCATGGTATTGCATGAAACCGATCAATGTTTTAAACATTACATGTGCACACACTAGTAGCCATGGGTATGTCCTTCTTCTGAGGGGGGACGGTTTGTCCTATACATGGTTATTACACCCAGTACAATGAAGCCCACGCCAATTGCCAAGATGACGTAGTCAGCCAAAAGTATGCTAGCCCAGACGGCGTTCATAGTCGCTGCCCAGATGAACAAAAGCGCCAAAATCACTAGAGCAATGCCTGCGATGGTTTCTCCGTTGATCCATTGTTTTCCTCCGCCCCCCATCATATATCTATAATATAGCACTCCGGAAGTATTATTAAATTCTTCAATCATGATTTAGGTAGAATAATGCTAAGGCTAGTGTTCACGAACCAGCGTACCTCTGCACTGTTCGCAGATCTGCTCATCAATGTTTGACTCAATGCTGTGGTGAACGTCGCATATAATGAGTGTATACCGCATGTAGTTGCACAGACCCACGAATTTGGCAAGCGTGCTTGGAGTGTAGGCTTTGTTTGTAGAGAGATCCTTAGCAATATCGTCTATCATACGCATGACCTCTCTAACTGATTCAAGCTTTGAGATGAGCTCTATATCGCCTCTTGTTCCCCTCACATAGTTGCTGACTGCAGCCTGTGTAATGCCAAGATCCTTGGCAACATCTTCTTCCTTGAGGGAATATTCCCCGATGAGCTTCTTTGCAAGAATAGCCCTGACCGCGGGAATAAGCGACTTTGCTTCGATCTCTGAAGGGAGCAGCATTTAGCGATGCACAATGAAGTCTTTTTTTATTATTTAAAGGTTCTTAACAGATTCTATTATATTTGGCAGAAATGGAGGATAAAAAAGATGAAAGCAGTCTTTGTAAAGGGCACCAGCGCGGTTTCTGTCGATGATGTCAAAGTACCAGACCTGGCTAGCGCTGGGGATGTTCTTGTCAAAATGCGCGCGTGTGGGCTGTGCGGGTCAGATCTGGAAAAGATCTATGGCGAATATGGTATGACCTCTGGCAGGCTTGGTCACGAGCCTGCCGGCGAGGTCGTAGCAACTGGCAAATCTGTCAAAGGCTTCGTGCGTGGCGACCGTGTCTTTATCCATCACCATGTAGCATGCTACTCTTGTCATTACTGCCTTCATGGTGACTATACAATGTGCCCTGCGTACCAGTCGAGCAACATCAACCCGTGCGGGCTAGCAGAGCATTTCTTAGTGCCAGAGTGGAACGTGTCAAGAGGTGGCCTGATAAAACTGCCGGACAATGTAGCATTTGATGAAGCATCACTTATTGAACCGCTTGCATGCTGCATAAAGGCATGGAGGAGGTGCAGCTTTCAAAAGGGAGACGATGTCGTGATACTTGGCGCGGGTCCAACTGGATTGATGCACGTACTCTTGGCTCTGGCATTTGGGGCTGGCAAGATATTTGTCATTGATATCAATGATTTTCGTTTGAACTTTGCCAAGAAATATGGAGTGCAGGTGTTCAACTCTATTTCTGATCAGGACTTTGCAAACAATATCAAGTTAGAAACGGGTGGAAGGGGTGCGGATATTTGCATTGTTGCGACAGGGAATATGAAGGCACTATTGCAGTCATTTGACCTCACTCGGAGAGGCGGAAAGATAATGCTCTTTGGCGTCCCATCCAAAGGCTCGCAGATCTCCTTCGACATGAGCAAGATCTATTCAAGCGAGCACTCGCTCATCCCAAGCTATGCAGCGTCTGAAATTGAAACAAACCAAGCGCTGAAACTGATAGCAGAAGGTCGTGTGGATATAGGATCCCTCATTACTCATAGGTTTCACATCAGCAAGGCTGCAGAGGCAGTAAAATGCGCTCACGAGGCCAATAATGCCATGAAGGTGATCATAACCACAGACTAATGAAACTATATATAATAAAAATCACCTGTCTGAGCTGATCGACCATGAACTGGGGAATGCAAAACAGACTAGCTAAGATAATTCATCCCGAAGACGGCCGTTGCCTTATGCTTGCAGTTGACCATGGCTACTTTCTTGGGCCGACGGAGCGTCTTGAGGTTCCAAGCAGAGCTATAAAGCCACTCTTACCCTACGCGGACTCGCTCATGCTCACCAGAGGCATCCTGAGGACATCAGTTGACTCCAATTGCGACGTTCCAATAGTGCTCCGCGTTTCTGGCGCAACCAGCATCATTGGCGAAGACCTTTCAAAAGAAACAATTACGACATCGATTGAAGAGGCGATCAGGCTCAATGCGTCATGCCTTGCCCTATCAATATTTGTAGGCAGTAAGTATGAACACCAAACGCTCGCCAATCTAGCAAAGATGGTAGACGAAGGCGAAAAGTATGGAATACCTGTCCTTGCTGTTACTGCAGTCGGCAAGGATATGGGACGCGATGCACGTTACCTCGGACTTGCATGCAGAGTTGCTGCAGAACTTGGTGCACATATAGCGAAGACATACTATTGCGACAATTTTGAGGAAGTAGTAGAAGGGTGCCCTACTCCACTTATAATTGCAGGTGGCAAAAAACTCCCCGAGCCAGAGGCGCTGAAGCTTGCGCACGATGCAATAACACACGGTGCTGCAGGCGTGGACATGGGAAGAAACATCTGGCAGTCAGACTGGCCTGTAGCAATGATAAAGGCGGTGCAGGCAATAGTCCACAAGAACGCCGACGCCAAAAAAGCATACGGCATATTTTTAGAGGAAAAGGAGAAGGACATGTCAAGCCAAAAGGAAGCGCAGAAGGTCGTTAGGACTACAGTCAACCACTCGGTACCTTTTGACTAGCCTGCAAGTTTAGATAAATGCTGGTGAACCATCTTCCACTGGTCCTTTTTGTCTTTTTGCAGTACGATCGTTACCCTAGACTTGTTGTTGACCGATGTACCACGGAAGCTATAGTCGTCGACTATCATGCCAGTAACTTCAAGCAAAAAAGTAGCAAGTGCAACATCGCCCATTACCTCAGTGTTCAAATTTTCAATCTTGAAATCATAGTCAGAGAGGCTGGCAAAATGTAATTGTTCAAGCATGAGTGCCCTTTCAAAGTCACGCCTATCGTAGGGTGGCGTATCGCCAAATTTCGTAAAGCGCGAATCAAGAAATTCCTCTATCTTTTGTATCTCCTTGCTCTGGGCAAGCTGAAAATATTTGTAAATAAAGTTTCTTACTTTAAGGGATTCTGTAGATGCCAATTATATTCATTAATAATAGGGATTAGAAATTCTTATAGCTTTACGATTTCCGAAATCTACTGAAGCCTGCTTATATTATAATAGAATTAAATATTTTAGAAATTTTCTAAATGAAATACTCTTATGGAGATTTTTAATTTGTTACATTGCACACCACAACGCTCGAGATCGATTGATGATTATGGAGAATCATAATGCAAATTGTGTGGGAGGGGGAAATGGGCTACAACCGCCAATTTTTCCATAATAATGACAAAGATGACAGGTTTACACTTGCTAACTCAGTCCTGTTGGACTTTCCACATTATCCAAATTACTGAGGGCAATCATTATGTATTCAGGAATATAGAAATCGGGCTGAAAAAGCGACTCTAGAAGTAAAGTCAGGTCAATGCTTGCTTGTACATGGTTTTAGATAACAATGTCGGTTCTGAAAAGAAAAGACACACTAGCACAAGAAAGTACAGATAATGATTAAGTTTGGAATCATAACCCATACCCCTATGGTGCAGAACCAACCAGCATTCGTATGGAGAGATATTCAAATGTTGAATTTATTATTACAGACAAAGTCTCCATTGTATAGTCTCTTTGCACATTGAATGTTTCTATGCCAGGCCATAGTTCTTGAATATGTGATCATAGAGCATATAACTAATATAGAGTCTATTTTACATCAGATATACGTGCATGTGCATGATTAATATGATCTTGTAATTCCTCTTTATTGCGAGCTGTCAAACCACAAACATCGCACGTGTGTTGTCTTGGTGTTAGGTCGTATGGTTCTTTTCCACTTGTAAGGTCCAAGTATTGCTCATCAGGTTCTGCAGCCTTTATTTTGGTATAGTTGTTTTCCTTCTCTTGACCTGTATTTTTTCTTTCAACCATATATGATAGTATCAGTCATTATATCCTCTTACCATATCTTTATCTCTTGCCTTTTTGCATCTTCCCTAAGTTGAAGGATACATTGGCATAAAGGCTGTTTTTTATCACATTAACAGAAGTTGGAGTGCTAAGGAATAATCATATCTATTATCATCCCCAGTTGACAAATGATTTTTAACTAAAGTGCTATTCGAATTACTCTGCATAGGGTCACAATCGGCTAATAAGCATCTTCATGCTTTAGACCTAATCCATCGGCTGCACTTTACAATAAATCATAAAAACAAACTTGTTGAAGACAAGATAAAAATTGCTTTTTCATTGTTTGAGATATAATATCTTTTGAGTGGATCTATCATATATTTCCCATAAACTTTATAAATAAT
>DAINBL010000013.1:0-9215 GCA_036732945.1 Nitrososphaera sp.
TAGAGTTGATCAAAGCAAGCATAATGCCAAAATCCTCTGCATTAAAATTATTTATGAAAAAGAGGAAAAGTAAAGCAAAGAGAACTTTGCCGATTTCTTAATTTCAGTTACTCGGTTTCCCTTTTTTCTTATGTTATTTATTTTCCTTTTTTGTTACGCCGCTTCTTAGCTGCCCTCTCTAGTATCCTTTATTTCTAGTCTTGCCAAAATGTCTTCGATGGTTTGCTCGTCTTCAAGCTCGTCCGTTAGTAATTTGAGTGTAAGCTGATATGTTGCGTGATCCTTGTCTTTTGTTGTGTTTGCGAGATCGTTATAGAGCCCGATTCCAAACCTTTCAAACTCTAAAGCCCTTTCTAGCGCGCTCCTAAGTGAAAGAAATTTCTTAGACTCCGTCTTACCTAATCCACTTTCCTTCTCCCATGAACCTGGGTCGTCCGTTGGGTTAGTTCCAAGTTCCATCAACCTATCATTAATCTCAACTGCATGCCCTTGCTCCTCTTTTGCCCGCTCTCCAAAAAAGTCTTCGAATAAGACTCCTAATCCCTCTATGTTGTTAGCCACATACTGAAAGTAGTGAGCCGTCTGCATCTCAAATGCATAGGCCCTTTGTAGCGCTCCTATATTTTTGTCAACGTTAGGTCCAGCTATTTCTATGGATTTCTTTCCCATTGTACTATATCTCAGCATTGAAAAGTATTTTTATGTTAGTACAAAGACGGTTCTAAGATTAGATCCTAGACTTATTGGATGAAAATCGGTAAAAAAGGTGCTCCGGACGGGATGTATCCCCGCTGGAAGATATGACCTCGCAGCGGTTTGAACCCGTGATCTTCGCCTTGAGAGGGCGAGATGCTTAACCGGACTACACCACCGGAGCCCTGACAGTCTCAATAATGTACAGAATATAAATGAAACTTTAGAACCGACGCAGGATTTGGATTCTAAAAGGCGCAGATGCTTTAACCAACGTGTATATTTTAGGTATGAACTTAATTATGCTAGGTGCTGGACCAATGCTTACTCACGAGAGGGCCTGGCAATCCTCGCAGGACAATACGTCAGGAAAAAGACAATTTTTGACATGTACAATGCCGTTGCTACTGTTCTAAGGACAAAGTCCTTTTTTCCTACACCTTCGCTTGACATGCACCATGTACGGGAATCGGTTTAGCTGACAAAATTTTTATCGCCATGCAGGTAATGATAATCTCCTCCAGCAATGGGCATCCCAGAAAAAATTAAGGAGATACAGGAGCAGATACATAGGACCCAGATCAATAAAGCTACGGAATTCCACATAGGTCTGCTCAAGGCCAAGATAGCACGCCTCAAGCGGGAGATGCAGGAAAATGTACATGGGAAGACGATGCATACCGGCGGCGAAAATGTTGGCTTTGATGTCAGAAAGGCGGGTGATGCGACCGTGGTGCTTATTGGCTTACCAAGCGTGGGCAAATCGACGCTTCTCAACAGTCTTACAAACGCCAAGTCACGTGTTGCATCCTATCAGTTTACAACCCTTACGGCCGTTCCAGGCATGCTACACTATAGAGGAGCAAAGATACAGGTGCTTGACCTGCCAGGAATCATTGAGGGAGCTTCAGGCGGCAAGGGCTTTGGCAAGCGTGTGCTATCGGTGGCTCGTGGCGCAGACCTTGTGCTGATAGTGCTCGATGTCTTCCAACCGCACCACTTAGGTGTGCTAAAAAAAGAACTAGCTGAAGCCGGTGTCAGATTAGACGAGCAGCCTCCGAACATAGTAGTCGAAAAGACATCCATGGGTGGCATATCAATCAACGCCCAAGTGCCCGTCAAGGCTTCTGAGAGGCTGATAAAAGAGATAATGAGACTTTACGGCTTACATAATGGTCGGCTTATAATAAGAGAACCAAACTTAACTGATGACCAGCTAATTGATGCACTCAATGGCAATCGCATATACGTACCATCGGTTGTTGTGCTTAACAAGATAGACCTCGTCAACCCCAGTTTTATCCAAGAGGTCAAGTCAAAGATAGGAAGTAAGAATAACAACTTTGTCCCTGTCTCGGCGGATTCAGGTATTAACATCGATGTCCTAAAAGAGGTGATATACAAAAGGCTTGAATTCATAAGGATTTATATGCGGCCTAAAGGAGGCGAGACGGACTACAAAGAGCCCCTCATAATAAAGAACGGTGCAACTGTACAGGATGTATGCAACAAGATTCACCGAAACATGGCCAAGAACTTCCGTTACGGGCTTGTATGGGGCAGAAGTGCAAAATTTGCTGGGCAAAAGGTAGGTCTGGATCACAGGCTATACGATGAAGATGTAATCACGATAGTCAAGATTTCTGGGACATCTACCTAGAGGGACAAACCGTTGAATTATCCATATCTGGTCGATTATGATTGTTAATATTTTAAGGTATTGAATGTTTAACCTGAGAACATGAAGGGAGCCTTGCAATGCGCTGAAACAAAATAATTACAGTTCAACTATTTTCCAAGCACATTTAATGATCAAAGGAAATAGGGTGACGCAGTTTACATAGTAACTGCAGCTGATAATGATTCACATGCAGCAAATTTTCTAATATGTCTCTTTGTTATTATTGCGCGATAATGTGTCCCCGCATCTCTGGGTGATAAGAACAGTAATATTCGTACGTGCCAGGTTTTGATGATACAATTGCTGTGAGAAAGTCCTGACCACCCCGGAGCGGAGCAGTATTTATGGGCGTTATTCCGCCAATTGAAGGAGCATCAACTTTCAGGTCATGGGTTACAGCATCGCTATTTCGCACAACTAGCTTGGTTGGAATATTTACAGCGACGTACACGTCAGGATTGGTATCGTTAAACGTGCTTCTCTGCGCTATAAGGAGGATATCCCCTACAGGTAGGTTACCTTCTGGGTTAGGACTCATGAGGTTACCTATACCCCACAATGCACCCACTGTCGCAAAAGAAATTGCGACAATGGCGATTATATTGTTGCGCATCGATGTTTGTATATAACCTTTCGATAAAATAACCTAAATTTCTTTGGATTGGTTACCATTATATCGCAGCGGCAGGCATGCTTTAGCGTGACGGAATATTCCAAGGTTGCTGCGATCCGGTATCGCCAATACATACGGCAGAAACAAAAAGAATCTTTGCTTCATCAATTGGTGATTCTTATATTGCGCATTTTGCATATACCGGTTAGAATCCTAGAGCAGGCGAGCATAAAGAAGCCTCGAAGAGTAGAAAAGATAAATGTTGAACAAGAAGAAAAATGATGATAAGAAAAAAACGTCACTGCGTACGTTTGTCAGAGCGCAGCAACTTAACTTGTTGATTCGGTTGATTCGTTTGGTGAAGCTGTCGAGCCATCGATGATTTCTGCCGTGGCGAACCTTGGTCCGATCTGGCTGATCCGGATCTTTGCGTTCTGACCTACCTTTCCCTCTTTCACAAAAATAACAAAGCCTTGTATCCTAGCAATCCCATCGCCTTTGCGGCTTATTTCGGTTATCTGTACATCGTATTCTTTACCTGTTTCCACAGGCTTTGGACCGAAGTCGTCGTTTCTTCCTCCGTAACTCATGTTCGGGATTGCTCAACTCTAATCCCAATATAAACTAAGAAGAGAATTGCTATTATGAGCCTATCCTTATGCTATCATCACATATCGAGCGAAGGCACTCTATTGCTGAAAGTATAGCGAGAAAACTGGTCTTTGGATTTCCAGGGGTTGTCACATTGTTGACGGTTATTTTGATATCACCAAAGCTACCTGTTGCCGTAATTTCGTGCTGGTTAGTAGTTGCCTGTGGATCTACTACTATCCTTACCTTGGTTTTGTCGGCACCAATGCCAGCAAGACTTAGTACTGCAGCTACATTGACATTTGCGGGGAACAGCTTGACAGCCTCTGCGGCCGATCCCTCATAGATTGCTGTAATCTTCGTTACAGTATCTAAGTTCACCCTGCTTTTCTCAAGGAACGGCGCACCAGCAAGCGCCTTTGGACTTTTAGTGGTAGTAAGCGTAAGGGAATCTAGAAGATTCCTGACACTACGTATTGCGTCTATGCCTGCTATTGCTCCAGTTGGTACATAAATCCTGCTGTGGCCATTCGTTACAGCAGGCAAGTCCAGCAACTCCGCCAAGAAGGTTGTGTCTGCGAGGGCGCCCACGCTCATTATCATTAGGTCTTTGTTAGCTTCAATTATCGGCTTGCCAAAGTCTCTGACGGCTTGCTGGGATGCAGCCTCTATTATGATGTTTGCAGAGGAGTTAATTAGCGCGTCAAAATCAAGATAAAGCTCCGTATTGCTATTTAGCTTTGACTTTAGGCTCTTTGCATTACTATTAACAATATCAAAGAGTCCCACAAGCGAAGCGTTAGCTATATTGCCAGATTCTATGGCAAGAGCCAGTTGCGTTCCGATAGTGCCGCAACCTAGCAGCCCAACATTTTTCTTCGGCATCTATGATGACAAAAGATATGATGTGAAAGTAGTGATTTTTACCTTCTGCCTCCCCGGCGCTCCGGCTTCTTTTGGCCTGGAAGCCTCTTCTTTTCGAACCGCTTGATAAAATTGTCTTTGTTGCGAAGTCTTGCAATCGGCCTTAAACGCGGTTTACCTTGAATCTTCGGTGTCTGACCTCTTACCTTCCCTGCCTTTGTAAGTGATCCGTGTGTTGGCATTTATCTCCATTATACAATCGACTGTATTAATATTTATATTTGTAGTCATGAGGATGACTATGCAGTATCAAAGTAGTGTACCTCATAATCAAAATTATATTCATGGGTGATGGTGGCAAGTATTGCCTTTAACTTCTATTTTGAAGGCAGCGTTCTCCTAGACTATACTACTTTAAATGTAGAGGCTCTATAATATCTCATGTTTACCACCAGAAATGACAATGTTAGAATTAGATTACAAACACCGTGTCCTTGAATTAAAGAAAGAGAAAAAAGCGGTGGTCTTGGCGCACAACTACCAGCTGCCAGAAGTCCAGGACATAGCTGACTTTATAGGTGATTCACTTGCGTTATCGAAGAAAGCGGCTAGCACAGAATCAGACATCATTGTATTCTGCGGAGTCCACTTTATGGCTGAGACAGCCTCGATTCTGTGTCCTGATAAAAAAGTCCTTATACCAGACATGGAGGCTGGATGCTCGCTTGCTTCTACAATTAATGCTCAGGAGTTACAATCTTGGAAGACAGAGCATCCTGATGCACTGGTCGTAAGCTATGT
Organism: Nitrososphaera sp.; assembly: GCA_036732945.1. Taxonomy (GTDB): domain Archaea; phylum Thermoproteota; class Nitrososphaeria; order Nitrososphaerales; family Nitrososphaeraceae; genus Nitrososphaera. The sequence continues at coordinate 5,244 of DAINBL010000013.1, forward strand.
GAACACAACTGCAGAAATAAAGGCATTGTCTGACTATTGCTGCACGTCATCAAATGCAGTCAAGGTAGTGAACAGCATCCCTAAGGACAGAGAGGTATTGTTTCTGCCAGACCTATTTTTGGGTTCTTACGTCGCAGAGACAACTAACAGAAAGAACATGTACATTTGGCCTGGTGAATGCCACGTGCATGCTGGTATCAAGGCAGAAGATATTAACAAGATGCTTACAAGCTTCAAAAATGCTGACTTTCTGATTCATCCAGAATGTAGTTGTACTTCTTCAGTGATATATCAGAGAGCAAAGGGCGACTTGGCGAAGAATGGTCACATACTTTCAACCGAAGGTATGATGAAACACGCAAGAGCATCAAGTACAAAGCAATTTCTAGTAGCTACGGAAACCGGAATTTTATATCGTATGCGGAAGGAGAACCCTGAGAAGGAGTTCATACCTATCAAGTCCGATGCATTGTGCAAGTATATGAAAAAGATCACTCTGGAAAAGGTTTACGATTCGTTGAGGCATGGCATCTATGAAGTAAAAGTGCCAAAACACACTGCAGATAAGGCACGGCTTGCAATTGACCGAATGCTAGCTATTTCATAATTTCAAGACTGAAATCAATTGCCTTGAACGAGTGCGTAATGTATCCGAGTGAAATAAAATCAGGTTTGGCCCTAGCGTAGTACCTGATGTTTTTTTGATTGATGCCGCCGGAAAGCTCTATCTGTACGTTTTGGCGTAGGCCCATTCTTTTTATCTTCTTTATTGTCTCTTGAGCCTGCCTCGGAGTAAAGTTATCCAGCATTACGATATCAGCTTCGGCTGCAACTGCTGCTATTGCTTCTTCCTCGCTACTTGCTTCGCATTCAACCATTACCGACGAGCCGACGTTTTTCCTAGCCGTCCTAATGGATTTTTCAATATCAGATACAATGTTTAGGTGATTATCTTTTATCAGTACCATGTCATCAAGCCGCATCCTGTGGGTGCCCCCTCCGCCTAAAACGACTGCCTTTTTATCAAGATAACGGAGCCCGGGAGCTGTCTTTCGGGTTGCTAATATTGTAACGCCTTTTGCAAGGTCTACAATGCACCTAGTCTCGGTTGCTATACCGCTCATCCTCATCATGATATTAAGCGCTGTCCTTTCCCCCTTGAGGATAGCTCTTGCGCATCCTGACACATTCATAACCGCCGTTCCTTTTCCTACTTTTGAACCCTCCTTAACGAGAATCTGGCTATTGCAGCCACAAATATCAAAAACCATAGACGCTTCTTCAAGGCCGCATACAATTGCAGACCGCGACTTGCAAGCGATTTCTGCCCGGGTCTCAAGGCCTGCAGGAATTATGCTATCGCTCGTAATATCGCCCGCACCAACATCTTCCTGCAAAAAATTGGCAAGCATTTGTCGGACGTCAAGAAATTTTCGCAGATCGTCCATCTAGGTTACCTTAAGCGCATACTTGTTCGGGCTCACAATGTCAAGTGTCTTAGCAACCTGTGAATTTCCAGCGTCAAATACTAAAATTATGCCCGACCAGTCGGCGCTTAGGTCCGTGGACTTGCAGTTGGGACACACCTTTCCGGTTGTTATGACTTTGCACTTTCTGCATGCCTTCTCCTTTGCCACTACTTCTTGTCCCCCCCTTTTTTCTCCTTCACAGCAGCGGATTGCTGCTGCTCTGTGCCACCCTTGGCTTTCTTAATCTCTTCAGCAACCCATTCCACGGCACCAAGAAACGGCTGCCTGCACGTTATGCCTATTTTTCCCATGCCCGCCCCTTTGCCAAGGCTTACAGCTGTTATCCTTGCCCTAATTTTGGATCCGATCTTCAGCGACCGTGCAGTCTGATTTGCTACAATGACTCCCTGCTTGACATCACTCTTAAGATAGTCGTCAGTAATCTGAGAGAGGTGGAGAAGTGCATCAGTGGGTCCTATCCTTACAAATGCCCCAAAGTCCGTGATTTCGACTACTTCGCCTTCAATTATCTCTTGGAGCTTTGGATAAAACGCAAGGGCCTTAAAAGTGACTTTGTGATATGTGGCGCCGTCGCCAGCGACCAGCTTGCCAACTGAACTCGGGTCGGCATCTGTTATCATAATTACATATCCTACTTCGGGGCTGATCATGCTTTCGTATTTTTCCTTAAGAATCTGGATAGCCGCATCATTTAGAGAGTGAGTAAGCCTGTTTGGAGGAATTCTAACTACATCGCTCATATGCACTATGGCAAACATAATCCACGCACTCTTGATGAAGAGGTCATTATGAACTTTTTGCCTGAGGAAACGCTTGTCATCTTCTTGCGGGGATCTGGCATTTGACTGACGAGTCAGTGACTTCAAAGATGGCGTCAATGTCTAGTGTATGCTTCAGGCCTCCCTGGAGATAGCCCTCCAGGAAGCGAGACCCATTCTTACCAAGCCTGTGACGCATCACTATGGCCATATCCCCTCCAGGCATCCTCCTCTCATCATAAGTGCCAAGTTGGCCGTATCTGCAGACCATCTTCTCGAGATATTCCATCACTACCTTTTCAGTAGTTTCCTTTTTCCAAAACATGATTGTGTCTGCTAGTACAGTTTGGCCCAGTTTGACTCCCATCTTATAAAGTTCTTCCTCTCCCAGATGGTCAAGAAGGGAAGTAAGCACCTCGCGATTTATCACAACCATATCTATTTTGGATAGATAACGTGTAAACTCAGCATACCTACGCAGAATAATGCCTACAAGTGCATTCACCGATATTCCCATCCTATTCGCCTCCTCATCAAGCACATTTAGCACGTCAGATTCAAACCTAAACGATCTGGTGATAGAGGACGAGCGTGCATCTTCTGCTTGCGCTGTCATATTGACTATTATAGAGAAGATTTACCGTTTAAACGAAGCGCCTCTGTGTTATAGTATTGTTTTATGTAGCGAGGTGCAGTACAGTGTAATTCAATTATAGTTGCTGTATACATGGGACTTAAATTAAATCTGCTTCTATCCGTTTGATACATGAGTTATAAACTTGCGTCCGAACCAGCAGAGGCTTGCTCTTTATGCAATAGCACTTCGATTGTTTTTGATTCTGAGACAAGTGAAGCCATCTGTTCTTCATGTGGAATGGTCGTTAAAGACAATATCGAATCAATGGGTCCAGAATGGAGGTCTTATTCGGGCGAGGATATGGAGAGCAAGAGTAGGACGGGTATGCCGTCTTCACTCGCTTTCCATGACATGGGATTATCTACCTTCATCTCATATTCGAACGTAGACGCAAATGGTGTGGCCATAAGTGCTGAACAGAGAAGCAAGGTTCAGAGGATGCGTAGATGGAACAAGATCTCAAGTAATAATCGGAGTTACCACCGTAACCTGAAAAATGCATTTGCTATACTTAGCACAATAAAGGACAAGCTTTCGCTCAGCGATACCTTGATTGAAAAAGCTGCATATAACTACCGGAAGGCGCTGGACAAGAGGATAATCAAGGGACGATCAATTAGGGCCCTTATAGTGGCGGCAGTTTATGCTGCATGCAGAGATCTTTCGGTACCAAGGACGCTTGAAGAAGTCTCCACCGCAGCCAACACTGATCCGATATTTGCTGGTAAGTGCTACAGACTCCTTGTGCAAAACCTCGAACTTCAATTACCAGTTATCGACTCCAATAAATACCTGGCAAAGATTGCGAATAAGGCAAAGGTGAGTGAGAAGACCTACAGGAGCGCACTTGAGATGCTATCAGCGATCAAGAAAGATCCTGTTTCACATGGCAAGGATCCTAATGCGCTCGCAGTAGCGGTTCTTTATGCTGCCTGTCTAAGAGAAGGAGAGAACGTAAGCCAAGCTCAGATAGCAGTATCCGGCGATATCAGTATCGTGACGCTGAGAAAAAGGTTTCAGGATGTCAGAAAAATCTTCTCTTCCTAATTTTTTTGAGAATGATCTAATTTTTTCCCTGCTAAATTCC
>DAINBL010000013.1:9315-14606 GCA_036732945.1 Nitrososphaera sp.
ATCTTCTCTTCCTAATTTTTTTGAGAATGATCTAATTTTTTCCCTGCTAAATTCCAAATAATATTTAAAGACCTAGACTCCAACAAAAAAGATTATACTTGCCAGATCTCTTCTCTTACTCTAGCCATTCAACATCCACTTTTATCTCTACCATAATGCTAAGGGCGGCAAAAAAATATTACCTTTGATAATGCATGGTTATATTTTTAATCAGACAAGATCAAGTAGTCGACTATGTCTAAAATTTATAAAAAGTGGAATAATATGACTTTAAAAGCAATTTCTAAAAATTAATGGGTTTTAGCCCTACAACACGATGATTTAAATACTGTAAGAACAAATTTTTTACAATGGTAACTGTCGATCAGGTTCTAAACTCGCTCAAGAAAGTTGTAGATCCTGAGCTTCACAAAGATATTGTGTCAATGGGTATGATTAAGGACCTATCGATAAATGATGGAAAGGTCGGATTTACCCTCGAGCTAACAACACCTGCCTGCCCGTTCAATAGCGAAATAGAGGGCGATGTGCGAGCTGCTATAGCATCGCTCGGAGTCACGGACCTCAACATGAGGGTCACGGCCAAAGTGATGGAGGGCAGGTCGCTTTCAATGGATGAGCTTTTGCCAGGTGTCAAGAATATTATTGCTGTTGCAAGCGGCAAGGGAGGTGTTGGCAAGACTACTGTTTCTGTAAATCTTGCACTCGCGCTTGCCAATACAGGTGCGAACGTTGGTCTGCTTGATGCTGACGTGTACGGGCCAAGCGTCCCTCTAATGCTTGGACTCAAGGCTTCTCCGGAGGTAGTCAATAACAAGATCCAGCCTCCAGAGGTGGGAGGCGTTAAGGTGATTTCAATGGGCTTTTTCTACGAGCAGTCGCAACAGGCCGGCATTTATAGGGGCCCGATTGTTTCTGGCATCGTCAAGCAATTCCTGACAGACGTGAGCTGGGGTGAGCTTGATTATTTGATAATTGACCTGCCACCCGGCACCGGGGACGCTCCGCTGACAATCGCCCAGACAATACCCATCACCGGTATTCTCATCGTTACTACACCCCAAGACGTAGCAATGAATGTTGCAGTCAAGGCGGTCGGCATGTTCAACAAGCTCAACGTGCCAATTGTCGGCGTTGTGGAAAATATGAGCTACCTCCAGTGCCCACATTGCAAAGAGCAGATCTATCTATTTGGAAAAGGCGGTGGCAAAAAAATAAGCGAAGACTTCGGAATCCCATTCATAGGTGAGGTTCCGCTCCATCCAGCTATTAGGGAAGGCAGCGATGCTGGTAGGCCGACTGTAGTCTCAGAGCCAGAATCTGAGCAGGCCCAATCCTTTATAAAGGCTGCCAAACTGATTGCAGGAAGGATAAGCATCATTGCTGCGGAAATGAAAGCACAAGAGCAATCAGAAAGTCAAGCAACCGAGCAGCCCAAAGAAGAGTAATGTCTGCGGGTCCAAGGGATACGGATCTTTTAAAACAGCCCTTTGGAACACTGGTGGCTGAAAAAGACATAACCAAGCAAAAAATCTTATCAATGCTGGAAGGTGCCAAAAAGATAATCGCTGTTGGCGATGCAACAACAGAACGCCTGATATCTTTTAACATCACGCCGGATATTGCAGTCATTGACGGCGTGGAACGTAGGTCGCTGCGAAGCCGCTCGATTAATTATCATGCCAAACAGATGTTATGCAAAAATCCTGCAGGCACAATTTCGAAGGAAGCGGTACATGTTTTGCAAAGCGCGTTGGAAACTCCTTCTCCCGTTACGGTGAAAGTTGAAGGAGAAGAGGATATGCTTGCTCTGCCGCTATTTACTATGGCGCCTAAAGGCTCTGTAGTTCTCTACGGACAGCCCTTAGAAGGAATAGTTTTGGTCAATATAACTGAAGAAAAACAAAATGAAGCCAAAGAACTAATGAATAAAATCTCTAGTTGTGTTAAATGAACGTATGAAGTTGCGAACGGTTCCGTAACTCTTGCAAATAATGTTGGAATGTTTCCCTGTTTGTTGTGCTAAGGGATGCGGAGCTGTGTGTAGTGATGATAGTAACCCTTCATTTGTTAGAATTTTTCCAATTTATCGCGTTAGGCTCAAAGAACAGCAAGAGGAAAGAGACGAATTATAACTTACTCCTGCAAACTCGTATTTAACCTCTTCTTCACAGATCTGAATCTCTTGAGACGGAATGGATTCCATCTCGTTTCATCTTGTCTAGAGATCATTGCTCTGCTTACAATCAAAATTGGAGTTGTTTCTGGTTCTAAGGCAGCCATTAATATTTTACTTCATGTCTGGTCCAACTCCTATCATCTTGTGAGCTAGTTCTGTCCCTGGCATTTCAGATATCCAAAGATATCAGTCAGCCATAGGAAATAAGGTTCAGGTTATCTCGTAATCCTTCTAATGTCGTTATTAGATAATCAAAGCCATAAAGATCGCAACCCCGCATCTGTAAATAACTTTGATTATGTTGAGAATATATTTCTCGTCGTCCACGACCATAATTCTAGGTTTAGAACCAAGTTATGTACCTTTCAGCAGTTAGCGTTGTCATTGTAATTGGACCTCGATTTGACTTGGTGTATAAGTAATACCAATAAAGTGCTCGTTGGAGACCCGTGGGATTTCTTAACCCCAGTATTAGACGGTACAATTGAAATTATTATAGGGTCCAATATGTGGGCTCTGTAAACTTGCAGTTTTTTAATCTAGGTGTAAATTAGTGTTTGATACTGATAACTGTCGGCTCATCTTGGCGCTTCGGCTTTTTGGTAAAAGGGCAGTGGCAAAGCTTGAAATCTCATAAACCTCCATACCCGTAATAAGATGTCCTCTCAGGATGAACTATTGGAATACCTTATAAAAATACTAGAAGAAACTGAGGCAGGTGTTGGTCTAACACTTTGTGTTAACGGATTGATTATAGCAGGGGATATGATAAGTTCCAAGAAGTACTTCGATAAAATTTCCACTTTTTACAATGACGATAAAATTGCTACTGATGACCCCTCTTTAACAGAAAGGGGATTTCCAATCATGCAACAGATTAAACAATTTCTTCAGCAGAAGGGGAAAAGTGGTGAAGAACGAAATAATCCAAAACACATACATCTTGATAATGTTGTGATTTATCCGTCAGACCCTCAGCAACCATTTGGAGTTAACGTTTGGCGAGGAAAGCTATCTAGCGTAGATGGATTTTCTTTGGGTTATGGTTATTGGAAGCCTAGGGAAGTAGAGGATGTAAGTGATTAAGCCCAACATATTTCAATACTTCATCAACGCCTTTCCATCATAACTAACTACTGTCTTTATTGTAGCATCAACTTCTGACCTAGCCTTGTTATCTGATACCATTACTGGCATCTGCTTTTTTAGAACCGATAAATGAATAACCAGCTCTCACATCATCGTATGCGACAGGAATAACAACAGCTATAATAGAAAGCCTCTTAATCCTCAAATAAGAAAAAGCTAGAGCAGGATTGGAGGAGACATTCGAGCAGAGAACTAGGTCGATAGACAAGTTCAAGATTTGGAAGAGCAAGTTAGGACAAAAGACGAGATTATAGCATGCTTAAGTAGAGCACTAGAGCAACAACAGTGACGCATAACACGATAATAATAGGTGTCACAAATGAGCACTGACGAACCGCTTCGAGGGGAAAAAGATAGTATAAGGTATCAATGAGAGCATAGGCATCCAAGAGAATCCTGTTTTGAAGAAATTGTCTGAGAAAGACCCTACTCCAAGAGATTTGCTCGAATAAGACAGACAATTACAGAAAAGGATCAAGGACCGAGAAGCAGAAATAAATGAGAAATTCCAAATGCTGCAAGAGCGAATAACAAAAATTCCTTGAGAAATCTTGAATTTTTTTGGATTGAGTAGTCAATCAAACGACAAGTTTACAAAGCCAATACGTGACACCTATATATTATATCAAGTACACTGTCGAAATGTGGATGTAGGACTGCTACTGCTGGCTGTGATCCGATAAGATGACTCTTGACATCAATAGTCAATACCAATTACAAAGCTCCTGCTACAACGAGCATAATCTGATAATCTATGAGGATCTTTATACATTGAGAGAAATTTACTGCAGGTTTGCAAAGATGGCCTTAGAAAAGAACAATGAGATCATGCTCATTGTTACCACCTATGAAACCCCGCGTACGGTCCGAGACATGCTCAGTGAATATGACATTAATGTGCAAAAGCATGAATCTAATGGCTCCCTTGTCATAATAGATTCAGTCCAGGGATACCAGGCTGCCAGTTTTAACGGCGTGTTAAGGCTCATAGAGTTGTTAGCAATCAGAGCGCAAAAAGAATCCAAAGGTGGAGTCTTTAGCATAGCAGATGTGGGGTCTTTCTTTCTATTTGGCAGAGAAAAAGAGCTGGTTAATTATGAGCTATCTATACCAAAGAACATAGACATAACATTAAAAGCATTTTGTTGCTATCACAAGAATGATTTTTCATTAAGGCTTACTGACGACCAACAGAGACAGTTGGTGAATCATCATTATAGGGCAATAAGTGCTTCAACATTGTATCAAGACTAGTGTATGCAGGTAAGCTTTTACTCTATCACAGAGCTTACTGCATTTGACTGCACCAGACTTTTCCCAGCCGGAAAATCCCGAGTAGGCGATCGCTCGTTTGAGCGACAAATGAGCAAAGAAACAAGAAAGGCAGTCGATAGTAGTAATGGTTTGAACTAAACGAACTCTTTTAGTTGCAGATTCCATTTGAGCTTAAAAAAGGTATTCAGTATTCTCTGTCTAGTAAATATTGAATAAGGCCAAGCCACGCAGATGCAGTCAAAGCATTCATGTTTGAAGTTTCGATAGAGACTCTCGAATGGAGGACATCACAGTTTCATCTCAGCAATTTAATTACTGAGCAACTGCATACGCAGCCTCCATAGAACGAGTAGGGGCAGCCAGACACGACAAGTGAGGAAGTCTCACTCTATACCGGACTTTCAACAGAAGGTCCGGACAGAAACTAATACTGGAGAGCATATAATGTTGAATATGACTCAACCAGGATCAAGTCTACCTCGGCTCATTCAACGTCCCCCTAGAGAAAAACTAATGGAGGTAATATGCAACTCTAAGCCTCCCCTGTCCTTTCTTATTTATAATCTGCTTATTAACTAATTACGAAAACTATCAAGACAAGAAACCAACATGAAAACGCAAAGCCCTAGCAGATGCTAATACAACCCGACTCAGTAGGCTATATCATATTATCAAAGCGTTCAAGATT
>DAINBL010000014.1:0-14516 GCA_036732945.1 Nitrososphaera sp.
ACGATACTGGGATATATTTCAGAACTACAAGAGGAAAAGGAGGGTAATAAATTAGGAGGATAAGAAATCATTCTAGAATAAGACTTACTACCATAAATAAGTTGATTCGCACATAAAGATAGGCATGTTGATCATTTGTTTGTTTATACGATTAGCTTTTGACGCAAACAGGAAAACCTTATAGCTAAGCGATCCTAATCAGCATTTATAGAATCCGCCTAAAGAACCGATATCGTTCTGGGTTCCACCGAACCCGCACCAATAGCAATTATAACTAATACGTATACGTATAAAATAACTGCAAGCTAATTTTCATTTTGTGTGTCATTCTGATCCATTGAGTCTCAATTCTGAAGGTTTTTTCACAGATCCCTCTGGACTCCCATAGCTACTTACAAAATCATTTAGCTATCTGTCTCAAATCATAAAGGTAGAACCTAAATTTAGCACCTTTAAAAGCATGGGGACCCTTGGACATACACAGCCTCAGACGTATCCCTTTCAATCCTATAATAATACTAGATTTAAATAACTTGCATCCGAAATCTATGCGCAGACATAGATCATGATTGCTGAAGACATGGCTGAAAAAAAGCTGCGAGGATCTGGTGGTTACGCTATTGCAAGAGTAACAGACGAAGAGCAAAAGAAGGGAAACCTTGGAGGTCCAGAGCTGTTCTTGGCCGGCATTGGCAGGCTTGACGAGAACAGGTTTGTGAAGCATTATTGCAACAAGTGTGAAAAACAGTACGAAGGCTCACCAGCAGTGGTATTTGACAACCCAAATGAAGAGCTTGGAGAAGGCGTCACACTTATTGAAAAGGGAGAGTACAAGTGCAAGACATGTAATGCTACAATCGCACAATATCGCAAGTTCGACGCTCCTGATCAGACACAGCAGCAACAAGCTCCTCCTTCCCCTACTACTGTTCAAACTTCAAGAGAAGAAGAGGAGAGCTCGCCTCCTTCTTCTTCGCCTGACCTTGTTGTTGCTCCAACAACTACTGCTACAACTACAGTTACAAGTGGTGATGATAGCTTTTTCCCAATGCAATCACTTGTTGGCATGTCTGCCTACGATAGCGAGGCAATGCTAATTGGCAAGGTTGAGCAAATAGGTCTGCGTAAGGTCGGTGGAGGAGGAAACGCACGCATAACGATCAAGGTAGGTGAAAAAGAAGTATCATGGGACGGCATCTCAAAAATAGGTGACATTATCCTGCTCAAAACTACTGAAGCCAACCCTGCTACTGCAACAGTTGGTGGAGGGGGCAAGTGTTCTGCTTGCGGCTACCAAAACGAATCTGATGCCACGTTTTGTGCTGAATGCGGTACCAAGCTCTAATAGTAGTTGGTACTACTACCTGAGTATTATTCTAGCGTCAACCACTCTGGCTCCCTTTCCTTCTTCGAGCACCAAAAGCGGATTGATATCAAATTCCTTTATCTCTTGAAAGTCAACCAAAAGCTGTGACAGCCGCTGAAGTGAATCGGCGATTGCTTTTAGATCCGATGGCTTTTCTCCTCTTACACCCTTTAGCAGTTTTATAGTCTTGATGGACTCGACCATGTTAATCGCTTCTTGCTCGTCAATGGGCACGATTCTAAATACAACGTCCTTGAGCACTTCGACATAGATGCCACCAAGGCCAAACATGATGACTGGCCCAAATGTTGGATCTTGGCTTGCTCCAAGTATGGTTTCCTTGGCAGACTTGACCATTTCCTGAACAAGCACACCCTTTATCTTGGCGTCTGACTTGTACTTTAGCGCATTCTCTGTTATTGTCCTAAACGAATTCTTTAATTCATCATCGGTCTTGATTCCCACCTTGACGCCGCCTGCGTCCGACTTGTGGATGATATCGGGAGAAACTATCTTCATGACCAGTGGATAGCCTATCTGGTTTGCAGCATTCATACACTCTTGCTCAGTAGTGCACAGGATGCTCTTTGGAGTTGGAAAGCCATAGGCCTCAAGCACTTCATAGCCTTCCTCTTCGAGTAGGTTGCTCCTTCCATTCTTGCGGACATTTTCAAAGATTGACTTTACCTTAGCTGTATCCTTTGCAAATTGCAGGGTAGCTCTCTTGGCTGAAGCTTCATCAACCGATTTCTTGAAATCATACATTGCCTTGAGCGTCCTTATCGCCGGCTCTGAGTATAGGTAGTAGGGTATGCCACCTTCTGACATGATCCTCCTGTTTTCCATCCCTTCGGCAAGACCCATCAGCGACGCAAGTATTGTCTTGTTCGGGAATTGTTGCGACATCTTGACAAGAACCCTTGCAAGGTCGTCGTAGTTGAGCGTGGCTGAAGGGGTGCACATTGTCACGACAGAGCCGACGTTTGGATGCGCCAATGTCAGAAGCAATACTTTTTCAAACCTCATGTAATCGGCGTCACCAACAATATCGACAGGGTTCCTTGGCGAACCGTATGCAGGTATGACCCCCGCTATCTCATCTCTTATGGATGAGATATCTGCCATCTCCAATCCGTACCTAGAGCAGGCATCCGTTGAAATAATAGCCGGGCCACCGGCGTTAGATACAATAACAACATTGCCATCTGGTAGAGGTTGCTTTGAAAAGGCAGTGGCGAGATCGAACAGCTCTCCCATTGTGTCAACTCTAATTACCCCACACTGCGCAAAAGCTGCTTCATAGTTTGCATCAGAACCGCCTAGCGCGCCAGTATGTGAAGCCGCCGCCTTAGCACCTTCTGCAGTCCTGCCAGCCTTGAGCACAATTATTGGCTTTTTATTTTCAGTGGTTATCTTCCTTGCGATTTCCATGAACCGCCTTGCATTGCGGATATCTTCAAGGTACATCACAATGACTCTAGTGTCTTCATCTTCTGCCAAGAGCTCAAGGACATCACTTTCGTCCATATCCACCTTATTACCCATGCTAATGACTTTTGAAAAGCCGATGCTCTGAGCTTCTGCGTCCTCTACAGTTGCTGCGCAGATGGCCCCACTCTGTGATACAAGTGCAATATTACCATATTTTGGAGTGATCTTTAGAAACGTAGAGTTCATTATGTTATCCTTTGAAAAGCTCATTATTCCAAGGCAGTTTGGACCAATGACCTTGATGTTATACTTCTTGGCAATTTCGCCAACCTCTCTTTCCAGCTTGGCACCAGCTTCATCCACCTCCTTGAAACCTGCGGAAACAATGATTGCACCCTTGATCCCCTTCTTGCCCACCTCTTCCATGACATCAGGGGTAAATTTGCTGGGTGCAGCCACAACTGCAAGGTCTATAGAATCTGGAATATCAAGTACATTCTTGTACGCTGTCAGGCCGCCTACTGTAGGGTTTGAGGGGGTGACTGGGTAAATCTTGCCCTTGAAATGCTTGGCAATATTGTAAAAGATCGTCTTGCCCACTCCCGGCTTTTCAGAAGCTCCAATTATAGCGATCGACTTGGGAGAAAAGAAGATCGAGTTTAACATGAAGTGAAAGGCGTCTGAGGCTGGTTATAAATGATTCATATGGATAGCTTTTTTACTGCCAGAAGCAGAATAATATGTGCTATCAATGGCAAGCGGTATCTTGATGCTGCTAGTAATACCGGCAATCATTGCATTTGTATTTGGAATATGGGTATTTTATAGTGTGTTAATCGATGTGCCAAAAAGGGAATCATCGCAATTTACTGTAGTAGGACCTGACACGATCAGGATGAGAATCGACCCCGCAGAGTAAAAGCAGATCTTAATTTAACGGTTGAAAATCAGAATTTAGATGCAGGATCATTAAATCAAAAACAAGTAGCCAAAGATTCAAAAAGCAACCTTTATTTTCAATTGCAAAATCTCTACACACTGTATTGAGTGCGATAAACGAAGTAGTAGATGCTGAAATGGAGGGTCTACTTGCAGACCTCCAGACTCTGATAAGGCAGCCAAGCGTTTCTGCAAAAAAGCAGGGCCTAGTCGAGTGCGCCAATCTAGTTGCAAAAATAATGCGCAAGGCAGGCATCAACGCTGAAGTTCTTTACTTGGACGACAAGAATATTCCGCCCATCATCTATGGCGAAGTGAAATCAAAGTCAAATCCGAACAAGACTATTTTGTTTTACAACCATTATGACGTACAGCCGGAAGAACCACTCGAACTATGGGAGAACGACCCTTTTAGTGGAAAGGTAGAGGGTAACTATGTGTTTGGCAGAGGCTCGGCTGACGATAAGGGGGAATTGATTACGCGCGTCAAGGCAGTTGAATATTGCCTGAAAAAGACAGGCGACGTGCCTTGCAATGTCAAGTTCATGGTAGAAGGCGAGGAGGAGATCGGAAGCGTGCATGTCGAGGAATACTTCAATAGGTACAGCAATAGGCTCTCATGCGACGGCGTAATATGGGAGTTTGGATATGTAGATGCTAATGATAGGCCAATAATCAGTCTCGGCATGAAGGGGCTGTTATATGTTGAATTGATAGCAAAGGGGCCAGTGCGTGACGCCCATTCGAGTCTTGCAGTGCTTATTGAAAACCCCGCATGGCGTCTTACCTATGCCCTCAACACAATGCGCGATCAGACCGGCAAGATACTAATCAAAGATTGGTACAAGGAAGTGAGGCCATTTATGGAGCAAGAACTATCAGTCATTGCAAGTGAGCCCTTTGACGTGGAAGAGTTCAAGAAAGAGTATGGCGTCAGCAAGTTTGTCGCCGATGCAAAGGGCATTGATATAAAAAAGGCGCTCGTCGGAAAGCCTACCTGCAACATTGCCGGCTTTAACTCCGGCTACATAAGCGAAGGTGCAAAAACGGTATTGCCGTCTCAGGCAGTGGTCAAGATAGACTTTCGGCTTGTGCCGGACATGATGCCGGAAAAGCAGCTCGAGCGGCTCAAAAATCACTTGAAGGAGCACGGCTTTTCAGACATAGAGGTGAAGCTCATACACGGCGAGGCTGCAGCAAGGACACCGCTTGGCGACCCGTTTGTCAGGCAGGTGGAACAGGCTGCAAAAGAGACTTTTGGTTCAGCGATAATAAGCGTCTCTTCTGCAGGCACGGGTCCGATGTACTCGTTTACAAAAGTGCTCAAGGCACCCTGTATTTCGATCGGTAGCACCTACATGTATGCCCGCGTGCATTCTCCAAACGAGTTTGCAAGGATTGATCTGTTGAACAAGACGACCAAGTGTATTGGAAGAATAATGGAAAGGTTTGCCGCCTAGAGGATAGTAGCCTGCTAAATTAATAATATCAAGCGAGCATATCTCTCTATTCATGTTTTGAATCGTGGGCATCATTTTTTGGGGCGTCTCTTGTATGCATCTCCAAGAAAGATACAGAGCAGTAAATAATGGATGGGGAGAGATTTGAACTCTCGACCACCTGTGTGTAAGACAGGTATCCTAACCAGGCTAGACTACCCATCCGGCAAAACTGCTCGTCAGTTGAGCAGATCGATATTAATAGTATTTGGAGTTGCATGCTCGCGAAAATAACTAATATATAATCTGCTACAATCTTGATTTCTGAAAAAATGCCTCAAATTGAGAGTACAAAAATTTCCCTGTCTTGTTATGATAGTTGTTGCATTTTTTGCTGTTATGATTCTTTTCATTCGTGCTTTCCCAATGCGTTGCCCATGGCAGACACCCTGCAGTCTGCAGTCGATCTTACAGGCAAGAAGGTTAGCCTCTTTGTCAAGCTCGACCCGCCATTAGTGACAGATATCAGCCAGCCTATCTTCATAAGTGCAAGGTTCTTTGACGAAAACACAAATCAAAATTTTGAAGAAGTGATGTATAGGATCTTTTTTCAAAAGAAGGGCACTGAAATCCCAGTTGTAACGGAGGGCGGCCAATTTGCGGGCAGCGATTCTTCTATGACCCTGAAGGCGACTTGCAAATACAGCTAGTTCCTAGGGACACGAGACAGTAGCAGAGCTAGAGGCCAGGCAGAGCCCCAGTTTGGCGGGATCTGGAACAGGGGAAGACTCATTGTGGTACAGGGGTCTATTTTCATAGAGCTTGGCCTCTACAACCTGTTTGTTGGGGTACGTACTGTTGGCACTACCAGAGCCCAGGTAGATCCTGTGCTCATGTATGATGTGTGGCGTGACTCACAGTCGAGAAGGAAGCGTCAACATCTCAGAAGGCTGCCAGACTCAGCAGATCAGGATCAGGAACGGCACCTTTGAAAACACTTGACTATGATCCAGGGAGGTAATGCGAGATAGAGTGCAGCCAATGTTATTGAGACACTGAAAGAAAAGAATCTAGAGTCATATGAAATTGTTAAGAATTGAGAAGGCGCTTAAGGAAAATGACATTCACGAGAGAGGTTTGGAGGAAGAGAAATATCAGTAACTAAGTCCTACACCATCCAAGGAATACTCTTATAACCAAATCAGTGACAACAACATTTAGCGAAACGAGTTGAGTGAGGGAAAAGAGGAAATAATTTCTGCAATGGAACAGTTTGAAAAAGTTCATGAAAAGTATCTGCCAAAGGTTGACCGCAGATTGGTAATCGATTTATTTTTGCGTCTGCGAGAAAATCCAAATGACAAACCAATGTATACTGTTGAAACTTTCACAGAAGAAGGGACCAACCATGAAGAGATTAGAAATGACATAATACGAAGGACAGGAATGGCTCCTCAATTCTTTGATAAGGGGACTCACATAGTTGTACATCATGCACTGGATTACGATTTGCTAAAGTACATCAATGACCATCCGAAGGTCATAGAGATTAGAGGAACATCTCTGGGTAGCATGGCGTCAATAGGCGCTTCTTATGAATCGTCTGCAGACATACGCAAAGGAGAAAGTTAGTAGTAGTAAGTAACCCTAATTGACACATTCCAGAACAAGAATTCGGTAGGTCAAAATTGTCGGATTTATTGCAGATATGCAATTCAATCATACAAGCAGTCAAAAATGACTGTCTATTGAGGGTAAAACACGAAAGATAGTTGATATTTTATGAGTAATTCATGAAGCGTCGTTACCTCCTTTTTTTATCCTCACGGAGGAAGCACCGCTTCCTACATACAAAAAACAATATAATAAAAAATACGTATGAATCGGTCAGCTAATATCCCATTTGTTGTGAGGGTCGCTTTCTAAAAGTGACTGTTGGAACTAATATGTCTGTCATTCTATTTTGTCTCGAATTATGAGCCTCCTTTTCTATTGCAAGTGCTATTGTAAATAAGGTATTGTTCGACCAATATTGAGGAGAGTATCAAAGACAAAATTAAACTGAGGTACAAGAAAGAAAGATAAGGAAAGAAAAAAAGAGAGAGAAGGAGAGGACCTTTTTTCTAACAGCTGCTAGAAGAATAACAAGAAGAAAGGACGAGTCTATATTCTCTCAATTATGGGCAGGGTGGACAGACTGGGCCGTCCGTATCTAGGCCATATAATTCAAGCAAGTCACCAATTTCAGATGCTGTTGAATTTTCAATGTCCACCTCAGGTGCTACTGTGTGCAGTAGTGCGAGCTTCCTTGCAATTAAGTCGACAGAGTCATTGTATTCTGGTGTATTGACTTGATTTACAGTGGAATTCTGCTCGTTATTTGGAACTATAGGTAGACTACCATTTTTTTGTAGTGCATCATTGTCTGCAGCTGTTTCTTGAGCGATTGCTGCTAACGGGCCACCTGCACCCACTAAGGACATGGCCATTATCAAGGCAGTTAATCTTGGCGTCATTGTAAGTTAATAATAGCTTCCACCTAGCCATATTTTATAAGAACTTGTCTAGATTTTTATAAGTTATTAAAACAAGACTTTCTTTGCTAATGCTGTAATAGTATAATAATTCTCTTATTTCTGTTCACCATCTATAGTATAACTTTTAGTACCTCAGTTCTGTAAGTAAATCATATTATTGCAAATAGAGAAGAGAAAAACAACCAACCAACCAAAAACTTCCCCTTCTTTTTCTTACCGATAACAAGAACACCCACGGAATCCCAACATCTGATTTAAACGCCTGAAGAACCAACAGAATCATAATAATAACCATAATCGCTTGACACTCGTGCACTGTTACCGAGACATCTGTAGAGGTATAAGCAAAAAGCAATATCTGAAAGCGTAGATTAGGGTCAATATCGTAGCTTACACTAGTGGACAAAGATGGCAAAGAAGTAACACGCTCCGGAGGAGTGACGACTCCAGAGAGTATATCCTCCCAGGATGTGACATTTACATCGACGGTGTCATTCAACATGCGGTAGAAAAGATAAAAGACACGAACGAATCGGTGCAATCCGCCTCCATGTGGTGCCTGATTTCCCCGTAGGGATCGCTTCTATAGCGGCCACACTTGCAATAGCTGCAATAATAATAGCTGCCAAGAGGATGTCGTTCATTCCTATGGGCAAGATGTATTAGATACATCGCCCCACTTAATTTTATGTCAGAAGACGAATATCGCAAATTATCGCAGAGTGAGATAGAGCATGAGGTAGGCAAGCTCGATAGCTGGAAGGTTGTCAACGGCAAGATAAACAAGACATTCGAATTTGACGACTTTGTGCAGGCATTTGGATTTATGACGAAAGTTGCAATGAATGCAGAAAAGATGAACCACCATCCAGAATGGTTTAACGTTTACAATCGCGTTAGGATCGACCTTGTGACTCACGATGTCAATGGCATAAGCAACTATGATATCGAGCTTGCGAGGATCATCGACACTATTGCCAAAGTCTGAATGTCTGCTTTACGCAATACCAAATTAACGCCTACAGCGCGCTATTGCCTATGCTGAAACAAAACAAAAATCCCGAATTCCTTCGGTCAAGACAGCAGTCAATGAGAGGCTAGATGGATCTGTTGTGAAAAAATAGAGCCACACAACAGACAAGCCTGTCAATCCGCAGCTCATAGCTGGGGCTGGGTCTGAAGAATTGGAGGATAACGCGATAATTTCCGTCGATAGTGTGGCACCAACATGGTATGGACTGCACGATATCATTCAATAGTTATTCTTGTCCCTCACGGGATTATTATATTGTAAGAGTAATAGATCTGTGCATGAGTGAGGTAAAGGAATATGGTATCTTTTCCATTTATTGAACGGGCAGATAAGAAAGGCTATTGGATAAATGAATTAGAATCGCTTGGCATATCGCCAAAACAGATTGAGAGGGATTATGAAATTGAATCTGACTGTATCAAAGAACTTGCCGATCATGTGGAAAATATCAAACAGGCATTATACCAAGAATACAAAACTTCCTATAGTGAAAGAATGATACAGCTAGAAGCAGAAGAAGAAAACGCTATAGTTGTTTAGCAGAAAACAAATGTCAATAAATTCGGAAAAGATAAGACTACCCTTATGGCCTGATATAAGCGATAATACCTATATGATAGAGACAAGCATAACCTGAGGTAGTCGTAGATTATCACATCAGAAACCTCAAGATGCAGGGCAATCTTTGTCGCCGTTGGAATTGCGGTAGCAAGATCATGCCAGCTATGCCAAAGACCAATAGCTCAAGATAGGACAATAGTAAGCAGGTGTTCAAATAAGAAAGATAAATAATCTGTTTGATCCGTTAATTTAGTTCGTTATCATGTTATCGGAATAACGCCTACCCTTGAAATAGGAATCCTCAATGTAACAACTCCATCAGAATATGTTGCTGTTCCAGTCACTTTTTCTCCCTCTTTGATAGGGATAGGCAACGATATTCTTTTATCTATTTGAATAGGTCTCTGTTTATAGAGTATGGTGCCAAGACTTTCATCCTGTGGTTCCATTCTTTTCGCTCTTATTGACAGAATATCTTCTTCAATACTAATCTTGATTTCATCTCTCTTGAAACCCGGTAAGTCAATCTTAACAATCAGACCATTTTCCTCTTCATACATATCAATTGCTGGCATTACAAATTCGTAAAACTCACGTGATCTTTTGCCTATTTCTCGAGATAATTCTCGAGCTGCATAATGGATTAAGGTCATGCAACATTAGATTTGTGTTCATTGCATAAATATTTTCTACCAGCATTTACCTTGGAGGCTACTCCTTGGCGACCTCAAGCAACAGGAAATCGTTACAACAAGGATAAGGTCCTGAGTCTTAGTGCAATACCCTTCATCAACTGGAAGCATCTCTCTATATTTCCCATTGTGATACTTCGGTTACCTCTGTTTATGTTTTCAGGGTCTTTGACTACTCATAACCGTATACGATTATAAGGTTTAGCGCTTATTCCTATGTTATTTACTATGTTCAACTAGCAACAACGAGGCCGTATGACGCCAACAGAAAGTGAAGCAAGCCCTGTAGCAGAAATTGTTGATTCTGTCACGTGACTTTATTGAGCAAAGACAAAAGGTGGCGCATACATTCCCTGATAAGTTAAATTTCAACTGCATAGCACCGAATTCGCTTGGATTTCATCTCTGCAAAACTAACAAGTATTCTACTATCTTGTTAACAATTTGTACTTCCGGTTACCTTTAGATGGAATGACACTATTTCGTGCTAGTATTCGCTCTTTTTTTGACAAGTAACAATCAACTAATTTCCATTTGCTGTAAAGCCATCTATACGCTTGCTCATCGAATGAATTTAGACAAATATATTCCGGTAGTCAAGTGGCATGGGCGGCAAAAGACAGGGCGAGCTTATCGTAATGTGCCACATGGTAGGGAGGACTGTGCAAGTAGCAATCGACAACTTGACCGTCAGGGTTTGGTGATTGAAAGGAATAGTCTAGATCACGTAATCAAAAAAGGCATAATTGCCGATTCAGTTGGACTGACTGTAATATGCTAGCAATGCAGCAACGGTCTTTGCGTCCTCAATATTTCCATTGAGGCATTTCTTAATTGCTGCACTCAATCTCATCTTCCTTATCTCAATATTCTCGTCATTGTCTAGAAGGCCTCTTGTTATTTCTCTCAGGTTCGTAGCAACAAATATGTGCATCAACTCAGTAGAGTAGCCGGGTGCAAGATACCATTTCAACAGCGGTCTGAGAGTGCCTGAGCAGCCGATCTCTTCTGCCATTTCTCGAACTGCCGCCTGCCTCGGCGACTCATCCTTTTCTATCTTTCCTGCCGGGATCTCTAGCAGCATCTTGTTTGCCGCATGGCGGTACTGGGTAATGAGAATAACGCTGCTACCTCTGACGGCTACTATCCCAACAGAGTCTTGATGTCCGACAATTTCCTTATCAACAACCTTGCCGTTTAGTGAGAATTTGTCTTTCCTGAGATTAATGTCGCCGAAGTAGATCATGCTGCTTTGAATGACTTTAACGTTTCTCATCGTCTTACATATGTTAGGCAAGGATTAAACCTAATCGTTAATTTTATATCTAATTGGCATCTTTTTTGAGACGTGGAGTTCATTGACGGCGATGGCAACATCATTGTACCTAAGGCCGTCAGGCCTATAATTGACTTCAAGGAGACTCCTCTGGGCAACAAGAAGGGAGCCAACAAGCAGTACCACTGGGGCAGCTTTCACATCAGAGATTATGATACTCACTACAGTGTCCACATGGACACAGTGGATCCATTAAGTAACCCACTTGGATATCTGCTTGTGGATGCGCCGGAGTACTTGGCAGGAGCAACAGCTGCATTCATAGTCGGCAGGCGATTAGGCACAACGGTCTACAATATATGCAAAAAGGAGGGCAAGAGCACAAAGGACGCTGCCATCGGCGCCGTTGTGGCTGGATACATCGCCGGCTCTGCGGCAGGCAACCTTGTTTTCAACATGGCCAGCTCGCTGAAAAAGAAAAGGGGTGAGTAAGCTCAGTGGAGAGCCCCGCCCAGATCAGAAAAGAGGACACGACTTTTGTCGAAGAAGCACCAGTCTTTCCGCACCCTTCGAAATTGCACGTTGCTAAGGTGGTGCTCAAGCTTTTGCCCCTCGTAATAAATTTGCGGCGCGACAGGCGCGAATGGGTCAAGCGTGAGGGCAAGAATGTCGATGAAGAAAAGTACCGCAGACATGCTCGTAATGTGCTCAAAACGTTCATTGATCTTGGGCCATCATACATCAAACTTGGTCAGTGGCTTTCAACCCGGGTAGACATTTTGCCACAACCCTACCTTGAAGTGCTCTCAAAATTGCAGGACGATGTTCCACCTGCTCTGTTCTCACAGGTAAAGCCTGTAATTGAAAATGAGCTAGGCAGGATAGAGGATGCATTTGAAGAGTTTGATACTGCTCCTCTGTCTGGAGCAAGCCTTGGACAGGTCTACTTGGCAAAGTATGATGGTAAGCAGGTTATAGTCAAGGTGTCCAGGCCAAATATTGAAAGAGTAATTGAAGACGACATTTACGTTATGAAAAAGATATTGCCCCTTGCAACACGGTTTATCGATCCGAATTTGAGATTCTCGGCAGAAGGCATGATGACACAGTTCATCGAGACGGTACACGAAGAGATGGACTACCGCATAGAGGCAGAGAACCTGCTTGCGATCGAGCGCAATCTGGCAGGCGATCTATCAGTCATAATACCGGACGTATTCTTGGAGAGGACTACCAAACATGTGCTTACAATGAAATATGTTCCAGGCGTCAAGATAACTGACATTCCAAGGCTGGATGAAAAAGGGATCGACAGAGAAAAGCTTGTAGTGCGCGTGCATAGACTGTTCTTCAAGATGCTTCTGCACCATAACATCTTTCATGCAGATCCGCATCCCGGCAACATTTCAGTTGCAGACGACGGCCGCCTGATACTGTACGACTTTGGAATGGTGGGAAGGCTTGACAGCGAGACCCGCATCCGGCTCATCCGGCTCTACCTTGGCCTGATAGATAAGGACCCCGAGAGGACTGTCAATGTGCTGATAGAGCTTGGGACGCTTGAGCCCACAGTGAATCGTTACATAGTTGAGCGAGGCATTGCACTCAGCATCCAATCCATGCATGGTCGGCAGGTCG
Source organism: Nitrososphaera sp. (assembly GCA_036732945.1). Lineage (GTDB taxonomy): Archaea > Thermoproteota > Nitrososphaeria > Nitrososphaerales > Nitrososphaeraceae > Nitrososphaera. Next base: position 12,913 of record DAINBL010000014.1, read on the forward strand.
ACAGGATGGAGGTAAAAGCTCTGGTAGACCTTGCAAACAAGACGATGAGCCGATTTCCTTTCCGACTGCCAAAGAACCTTGCGCTCTATATGCGCATGTCTTCTATTCTTGAGGGCATCTACTACCACCATAAGGTGTCATTCCAATTCGTCAGGGTACTTGCAAATCTGCTTGAAGAAGAGGGGCTTTTACGTGATGCCTATATTGAGGAAGTAAAAATATCTGCAAAGAGGTTTGCAAAGGGAATTCAGGATTCGGTGAGTGTTGCGCCTCTGTTAAAGACATATCTTGAATCAATAGGACCTTATGGCAGGCAGGAGAAAAATAATAGCGCACTTGCCGCAAGCATACTTGCTTCTGCATTGTTTATTGGGTCCGCCTTGATGTTGCCATACAACTTTTATCTTGCGTATGGCGGCTTTGTCGCATCTGCTGCGGCAGTTGTAGTGGCATTGAAAAAGAAAATTTAGACCATCTCTTTACTGAGAGGTTAATATTCTTCTTGGCAAAGATGGGAGATCGATAGTGACTTCTAGATTGTTGTTCTCTTCTAATATGTCAATTACTGACATAACACAATATAAAATTCTCTAGATCTTCAGTCCGGCATCTTGGACAGCTTCCTTGCCAAATATCTTCCAATGCCCATGGCATAAAACTTTACCCAGATGACACAAAGCCTTTATTTTTAGCCTTGAATTCAACAAAGTAAAAATACTCCCACGAGGATATGCACCCAAGTCAATGTATGCAGGTTCTTATGAGGTGCCAAACTGCAATGCCTGTGGTAGACAAGTGCGGCCGGGGGAGCTGTCAGAGAGTTTCAGCTGTCCAAAATGCAGGAACGCAACAATATGGCGTTGCGAGGGTTGCAAGGGCAAGCAGAAAAAGTACCAATGTACTGCCTGTGGATACAAAGGCCGCTAAGTGAGCACTTTGAAAAAGCTTGTAACAAGCTCTCTTTGATCCTGCTGCATCGTCATAACAGCTTCTACTAGCTCTTTTTCGACTGATATCTGCTTAACGATGACTGATCTCATCTTTTTGATGTCAAGCGGCGCAATGCTATCAATTTCGCCTGTGCTGTAGGCGTAAATGTATTCGTTGATTATCTTTGAAACAAATGACGGCGCCACCAATATCAGAAATAGCATACTCTCTTTCATTACCTTGGAATCAGAGTCGCTTGCTGACAGTGATGATATGTATGAGCGCAGCAGCTTCATACGATTATCACTCAGCTCCTCAATTGATGACGCTACCAAAATGCCAGTGTCTGTCAGTTCGTAGAATGGCACTCCTTCTAGCTGGAGTGCCTTTGGTCCCCTCCTCAAGGGTAGCCTTCCGCCTTCCCTTACCACACCTGCTGGAATGAGAACCTCATCAAGGTCGCGGAATATACCGGAGTAGATATTTTGCCACAAGATACCGTGCTGCTTGGCAATGGCGTGTGCTATCGACGTCCTAGTGCGAAGATCTGGGTTCTGCTCTGTGGCCAAATGTGCAATGATGCCCCGCTGCCTCTTTGCCTCGCCGGTGAACTTGTTCTTACGGGTCTTAAAAGTATCAAATATCGCAATGGTTGACTTTTTCACTAGCAAGCA
>DAINBL010000015.1:0-14242 GCA_036732945.1 Nitrososphaera sp.
AATTAAGATACTCCTCTACTCTACTCCTCATTGGCGGATAATTTTCTGTTTTAAACAGCTCCTTTTCCCGCCACTCCAGTACTAATGAGTGTTTAAGGCCAGACAGTAGATGAGCTTGGTTACTTTCAGTTACAATGAGATCACCTTCCTTTAGGATTAAAGACTTTTCTGGTCCATCGTGAGGAATATCCTTCTGCAGGTATTCTATTTCCCCAGAAAGAACAACAATTGTGGCTTTGCAATCATGATAATGTCCTGCTCTGAGACTACCTTCTTTCAGCTCAAAAACTTCAAAGATCCGTTTCTTGAACCCAAGGTTAATGATCGAGCCTCGCTTGTCAGAAAGAATTTTCTCCACATTAAGGTCAGCGCGCATCTAGAGGAATGGAGATCACGATAGTAATAATAATAATTTATCTTTACCGTTCATTAACGTAGTACTTAAAGGAGCTGGCTGACTTTACTTTTTTCTTATTGCTTTTCGATAAAAGAGAAAATCAATGGCAACTGCCACCCATAGCTGCATAAATTGGTAGTATTAAGAGAAGCAGAAGTTGTTATTGTCTTTGCTGGCATCACTTTCTATTTGGATAAAATGGTTCACCCTAAAAAAGGGGCGTCTGACTCGAGTATCCCGTTCACTTCGCTTAATTTTGATACAACTATAACAGCGGCACTCCCTATCAGGCGATCGGTCAAAACTTACTTTTTCAAGGCTCGAGCCAAGACTGCTCAGTTAGTATGAAGGTCGTCAAGGTAATGGCCGGAGAGAAACGGCAATATTTGGTCATGCTGTCTTGGCTCCGAAGGCTTAGGGCGCAGCAGGAAAGCCTAAACTTATCATTTTAGGCTTTCTCCTTGTGGCGTTGCAAGGAAATTTCCCTTAAAGAATCCAGACGTTGTGGCGGCTGCTGCGGTGAGAAATTCCATATTTGAACTATTTTTATAGGAGGTAACTTACGATTCCGGTCAATTGTATGCAATTTGATCTCATGTAAAAGAGCCTTAAAGTAACCTGCAGTAGTAGGGAATATACTCATATAAAGCCTATACAAAACAGTCAGTACCAATATAGTGCCTGGAACGTTTAGATCAACACTTATCCTGCGAGCAATAAAAATATTTATAGCAACATACAATCCTATCAAAGATACAAATTCCAAGGGATATAACAGAAGGAAGGGAATCGAGAGGATCCTTAAAGGGTGATTAATGATCTCCCGTATTAGTATAGCAAGATAACTTATCCCTGCCAATTTCTTCTTGCATACAGAAGCACCAAACCGACTAACGAAACACCTGAAGAGTCCGGCTGACCAACCAACACGCTGACTAAAGTGAGAATCCATATCGAGCTTTGCTGCAGTTAATACAACAATATCATCAGCATAACCTACCTTGCCATCCTTACCCAGGATCTTTAAAGTCCTTTCAGCGTCTTCAGCAAGTATGCTCTCTTCCTTGATGTTGCTCATAACCTGCCTCAGCAGTGTCCTGCGAAATATGCCAAAGGCCCCAGGAATTGTTAAGACCTCAGCATACTTCAACTTGTAAGAACCGTTCAATCTTTGCAATGCATACATAGATCCTCTTCCCAATCGCATGGCTTGATCAAATTCTAGAGTCTGTAGTTCTAGCATTATGCTTCTTTTATCGAATTGGAGTTCTGTTCCAGCCTCTGAAGCAGGAGGACAGGGCAAAATCCTACAAGCCATCGCATCTAAACCTAAAATCTCCATTTCTTCTATTGCCTTCCCAAGCCTGCTGTAGCTGGCGAGCAGAACACAATCAGAATCCAATACTACAACAAATTTCGTGTCAACTGCATCCAATCCAACGTTAACCGCACCAACCTTTTGTGTATTTCTTCCTATTGATATAACTTTTACTCCGAAGCTAGCAGCCTTCGTTGCAGTTTTAAAATTGTCGTTTGAGTAGTCATCTACAACAAGTATTTTCTTCTGAGGGACACCTGCCTTCAAAAGATAGTGGATGGATCTCCCAACTTCCTCCGGATTCTTGTATGCAGGCAAAATAACTGTTACATCCGGGTCAGGACTTGGAGGATTGTTTGCTAGATCATCTCTAAATTTTGAGAGAAGTAATTGACTTTTAGAAAAGGCACGAGCTCTGATAAGTATCTCGATACCATCTATTGCAAAAGCCCAGACTAAAATGGTCAAGATCGTGATGCGTGTCCGTTCATCGTAAAGTATCAATTGCGCCGTGCCATGCAGCCATCCAATATGAATATTGCCGAAAGCCAGCAGAGCCAGAGCTATAGGAAGTATAATGAAAACGCTTTTCTCATACAATTTTGGCCAGATCCATGAGACTTGATTATATTTGTTCTAATGTTATCGGAGATATATCATGCTATCGCCATAGACCTCAAGAGATTTCGGTAGTATTCAACAGTTCGCCGCAGGCCTTCCTTGAGTTCAATTTTAGGCAGATAACCAACTTCTTTTTGAGCTTGTGAAAAGTCACCACATCTTCTAGAGATATCGAATTTCCTTTTTCCAACATTAGATATGTTACATTCATTTCCAATTGTATCACATATGAATTTGGCTAGATCCATTAGACTTATTTCAATATTAGTGCTTATGTTATAAGGAGTGGCCTGTCCATTTCCCCTCTCAGCAACAAGATATGTTCCTTCTACAGCATCGCTTATGTAAGTATAGTCTCTTGTTTGTTTTCCAGACCCATATATCGTTAGCGGTTCCTGATGGAGTGCATGATATATGAAACTCGGTACTACGTAACTTAATGGTGTTGTACTTTGCCTCGGCCCATATACATTAAAATAGCGTATTATTGAACTTTGAAGCCCATACTTTTCCCAAAATGCCTTCAGATAGCTTTCGCCAACGATCTTACTAATTCCATAGTGAGAAATAGGAGATAATGGCAGATCTTCTGTTAGCGGAGACGTCATGCTATTGCCGTAGACCTCAGAACTTGATGCAAAGATTATCTTCTTCACATTTGAATCCAAGCTGGCTCCAAGGATGCTCTTTATTGATTCAATATTAGTATTAAGCACCTCTACAGGAAGGCTTGTGGCAAGCTCCACACCAACAATTGCAGCGAAATCAAATACGATATCGGCCTGTCTAATGAAAGGCTCTATTTGCTTCTGATCGCATACATCAACTTTCACGATCCTCAGGTTAGTGTTAGATTTGTCCAAATTTGATTTAGAACCATTGGAGAGGTTATCTAGCACAGTTACTTCAATATTCTTCTCTAATAAGTAATCTGTAAGATGTGATCCTATGAAACCAGCTCCACCTGTTACTACTGCGGTATTGAACGTCATGCTATGCTGCCAGCTGATGAGTCGTCACTGGGGTGCTTACTGTTCGTCCTACCGCCGCGTAGATGAAACCATTACTAACGACATCTGCGGAATTTAGAATATTTCTACCATCAATAACTACTGCTCTGTGCTTCATCAGCGTTTTTATCTTTTCAAATGGCAATTCTTTGAACTCTTTATGACCTGTTACTACCACCATGCAATCTGAATCCCTTAATGCTTCCTCTAGTGGAAGGTTGTATAAACCATACATCTTGTTAACGTCTTCATTTAAGGCATGTGGGTCATGCAAGGAAAGGTTAGCTCCCAGGGCCTTTAACTGTTCTATGATTTGAATTGAGGGAGACCATCTCAAGTCTGATAGGTTTTCCTTATACGCTAATCCAAGCACAGTGATCTTCGCTCTCTTTATAGGCTTGCCCAGCTGACTCAGAGTGTTGACGACAAGATTGATGAGGTAATTAGGCATATTGTCGTTGATTTCTCTTGCCGCTTTGACTATTCTTAATTCATCAGGATTGGATCGTACAGCTAGGTAACGTGGACTGACCGGTATACAGTAACCTCCAACACCTGCACCTGGATAGTGTGCTACTACATTCCACTTTGTTGATGCTGCTTCGACAACCTCTAATGCATCTAGGCCAAGTCGATTAAAATAAACTGCCAGCTCGTTTACAAAAGCTATGTTAACATCTCTAAATGTATTTTCGAACAGCTTTGTTGCTTCCGCTAGTTCAACCGAACTTACAGGTACAACTTCTTTAGCTAAGGTTTTGATGATCATTGCCGCTAGGTTCTTGCTTCGTGCATCTATCCCTGAAACTACTCTTGGTATTGTAGCCAACTTATCCATTGTGACTCCGGGATTCATCCTCTCCGGCGTGTAAGCTAGACAAAAATCTCCAATTGTCAAGCCACTCCGCTGTAATATTGGCAGTACAATATTTCTTGTTGTGCCTATTGAAACAGTACTGTATAGCATGACTATAGAATGCTTATCCAAACCTTTAGAAACTATATTGGCCGCAGATTTCAAGTGGCTAAGATCAGGATTGCCATCCTTATCCAGGAGTGTAGGAACACTTATGCAGATTACTTTTGAATCAGCAACAGCGCCTGCAACATCAGTAGTCGCCGTCAATTTGCCTTCAGATACTTTATTATGGAATATCTCCCGGATTTCGGGATCGAATGAACCGCCATTTTGGTTATTGATTGCTTCAACAACATCTGGTCTGATATCTGCACCTATTACCTGCGCGCCAGCTTTCAAAAATTCTGCTGCGATATATGTTCCTACTGTTCCCATACCAACAACAGTCGTTTTAAAGACGCCCTCCTTCATACCTTTTACAATTTCTTCTAGAGTTTCTTCAAGTAAATTCAAATTGTTAATCATACCGGCTGCATGAATGATATGTTTTAAAGCTTATGGGTATTTGTAGTGGATCCATGACAGGGAAATATGATACGGTTTTTTCCTAAATATTGATGCAGTTTTTCCTAAATATGACACATTTGGCGATTTTGTCCTACGTCTTAGGTCCTCTTTAGGTATTTATCACAAAATCACGTTGTTTTTTGCATTTCTCTCCCTCTATATTCATGTATGGAGAATCTTATGATGCAATCCTTCAAATCAGACGATCAGTATATGACCATAGACTGTTATCTGTCTTTAATTTTGTTTCAAGATGGAGCCTGGCGAAAGTCCGTCATTTCTATATATCTGGCCCGAGGAAAATAGGCTGATGCAGTAAGGATAAGTTTACATGCTTCTTTAAGCAACTTTGTCTAAGAGAGATAGGATCATCATCCCTGTCCCAAATATTATTTTTACTCTCGACGTTTGTTCGTTCAGCTTCATGTACACGCCACTTGATATTGCTGCGCTATCTTTTAACCATTGAAATAGTAGCGATAGTAAGCATCCTCATGCAACCAACAAGCATTCAAACCCTCTCCAGCTGGCTATCCGCGAAACCTTTTAGCTTGTCCTCTATAGAATGATATTGAAACCTCCTCTATAGCGCTTCTAAGCACGTGGACCCTTGGGTCCGCACTCCTGACAAAAGATGTATGTGCATTCTTATTTGGTATTTACCTCTACCGACACCTCTGCGAGCACCAATAATGGATAAAGCTATAAGCGACTGGTATCTTATTATCTGGCCTGAAATGGAATAAGTAAAAATTGTTATACTATTCAGTGGAGCCGAAGGCCGTATCTTTCCCTTTATTTAATAACATGCGTGGTCTATTCATGTTATTGGGGCGCTTGCCTATCTTCTTGCTCAAGCTGTCGACTATGCTTAGCGCAAATACGTAGAAGATGCATTCTGACTTCAATTTTTTGTCAAGAGCATATGTCGTTCACCTTTCAAGATCATCTTCATAATTTTAGAATGCTTCGTTATTAGAGATGCACAACATATAGGAACGACTCTCATTTGTACGTATAGTTTTAAGACCCGCCCTAAGAAATATAGACATACAATCAAAAACATTCGATTCTTGTGATCAATAAGTTTGCAAGACACCTTTTAGCAGTTCAATTGCACTAACGTCCGAAGAGATCAACAAAGTGCGCTCCAGCAAAACCCTTAGAGCGGATCTCACTTGTTTATGGCTTGGATAAATAGTAAGGTTAAGCAAGAGGTCAGATAAAAATTGCCGCAATTAAGCCGGGCAATGGCTGTAAAAAAATACTAGTTTTTCAAATCATTAATATTTTGCGTCTCAGCAATCGCTCATCCTTTGCCAAACGGATCCCTAACAACCCTATAAGCATCGTCATAGTGACCAGCCCGCCCACAGCATACCATTCCATTATAGGATTTGAACCTCCGTCGAAGCCAGCCACCTCTTGTTAATCCTCCATACAGAGTCCATTGCAGTCAGAGTAGGAATAAATCCCAGCACATGCCAGCCGATCGATCCATTCATTTTGTTCATTCGTAATATATTAGCAGAAAATAGAAGATTAACTCTGCTCAAATGTATTTTGTAACTATAGCGGCAAATCATAATAATTAGAATGTGCGAACAATATCATTAACGCCTTTGCGTAGTCAAACATGCATATGACTGTGCATAACGGCATGTTACCCTAGGTAGAAGTTGTTATATCTTGCCAATAGACCCGTGGCTGCAATACAGAAATAGACAAGATAAATCAACAATTTTTTCAGTATATTCTCTGTTACATTTTCAAAAATTCTTGGAAACGGCTCAGAGCTAGAAAGCAGTCATCATTACCATTTCCATAATAACAGCGTGTCTTTTATTATATCAACCTAGCAGATAAATGTTAAGAACCCGGCTGGCAGGTTTACTCTTATCAGTTGATAAAGAATTCTGATGTTGCCAAGGTTATGCGGGACCTTGGATTTCTTACAGAGGTGACGGAAGAGGATCCTAATATGCAATTTCGAGCGCGCGCCTACTATAGGGCGGCGGACACTATAGCAAGCCTCCCTGAAAATGTTACCGACATATACTCCAGACAGGGCGTGAACGGGCTACTAGAGATCCCGTCGGTTGGTAAGGCAATCGCATCGAAAATAGAAGAATACCTCAAGAGAGGTAAGATCCGCCATCTTGAAGAATTAAAGGTAAAAATGCCTGTCGATATAGACGAGCTCTATGGCATAGAAGGCTTAGGCCCAAAGACAATAAAGATGTTCTACGATAAGCTGCAGATAAAAAACCTAGCTAATCTAGAAAAAGCCGCCATCGAAGGCAAACTGAGGACCTTGCCCGGCTTTACTGAGAAAAAAGAACAAGATATCTTCAAGCAGATCGAGTTTTTCAAGAGAGGCAAGGGTCGCCTTATAATAGGCGAGGTCTACCCACTCATGAAGCAAATCGAGAAGCGTCTTCAACATATTGCAGGCGTCAAGAATGCTGCTGCAGCTGGTTCGATCCGCCGCATGAAAGAGACTATTGGCGATATTGACTACCTAGTGGCAACCAGCGACCCCGAGCAGGTGATAGACTTTTTCGTCAAAATGCCAGAAGTACAAGAGATTCTCGGGATGGGCCATGCCAAAGCATTTGTCAAGCTTGCAAGCGGGATCGATGCCGACCTACTGGTGGTGCCTGAAGAAAGCTGGGGCTCGGCTCTTCAGTATTTTACTGGAAACAAAGAGCATTCTGTTCAATTGCGCAAGATAGCAATATCAAAAGGTCTTCGTCTGAATGAGTGGGGTGTTTTCAAAGGGGACAAGCGTGTTGCAGGAGCAACAGAGGAGGAAGTATACAACACACTAGGCCTGCAGTGGATCCCTCCAGAGATGCGAGAGAACACTGGCGAGATAGAACTTGGAAGCCAAGGCAAGGTGCCTAAGCTGATCGAGTATGGGAGCCTGAAAGGAGACCTGCAGGTACACAGCGAAAATAGTGACGGGACGGCAACGATAGAAGAGATGGCCCGCGGCGCCAAGGCATTTGGTCTTGATTATATTGCAATCACTGACCACACAAAGAGCCTGAAGCTTGCCGGTGGCCTTGAAGAACATGAACTTTTGGAGCAGGCAGACAGGATATCGCAACTCAATGACAGCCTAAGAGGAGAATTCCGCATCCTCTCTTCAGCTGAGGTCAACATCATGAAGGATGGCTCGCTTGACATCTCAAACACTGTCCTTGACAAGCTTGATATCGTAGGCGCTGCAATCCACTCACATTTTAACCTGCCAATCGAGACGCAAACAGAGCGGCTGATAAAAGCTGTCAAAAACCCAAGCGTCGACATCCTGTTCCATCCCACAGGTAGGCTCATAAACAAGCGTGTAGGCTACCTTATCGACATTGAGAAGGTGATTGAGGTTGCAAAGGATACCAACACAGTTCTTGAAATTGATGCGCACTATGACAGGCTCGACCTAAAAGATGAATATGTGAGAATGGCAGTAAGAAAGGGGGTCAAGTTGGTCATCGACTCGGATGCGCACCATCCTATTCATTACTCCTTTCTCATATTTGGCATAGCGCAGGCAAGGCGCGGCTGGGCGATACAATCAGATATCCTTAACACACTGCCGGCAGACAAGTTGCTCAATGCATTAAAGTAAATCATATATCATGCATGTAGAGATACTTTATCCCTGTGCGCACGACATTTGAACAGGATGACTTGAAAGCAAGGAAAATATTTCTGGGAGTCTTTTACTTTTGTGCCTTTATTATGGCATCGGTAACGCTCTATGCCATCTATGTGAGCCTTGGCGAGTACCTGCAGACAGGCAGGGTCGTAATAGGCGAGGTGTTGGTAGAGACAGAGTTTCCGGTCAAGGGTTTGGCCAAGCTCACCACCTATTTGATGATATCATCTGTGGTTGGTTGGTACTGCGTGGTTAGGTTGGGTGGCGAAAAGGTAAAAGGTATTCCCCGATGGCTCAAATCTATCCTGCAGTTGATGGTACTTGTTTTTGCAGTAGTGGCTCTCTATGAATTTGTCTACAACTTTATCATATGGAACTCACTGATTACTGCAGATGTAATAAGAGGAGTAATGAGATTTGATGATCTTAGTGTAGAATATCCAGACCCCGAAGCTCCTTGGAACTTAGTATTTGCGACCAAGATGACGCTTGCTGCATTCTTGATCTCAGCCCACTGCTTTTATACAATTTCCAAGCCTGAAAAAAAGTCAGAATAGCCATTCTTTTGCTCTGACTCAAGTCTTGATTTTCCTCGAAGTTCTGCTTAGACAGTACTTAACCTGATCGGGGGGCCAGCAGGTTTGAAAAATCTTCTTCGTGCTACGAAGTCTTCTCAGTAATATTGTATCTAATCTATAAACCAACAATCGTTTATCGGTCCTTGCCTTAGGCGAATCCCAAAAAGTGATTTCCAAAGAAGTGTATTTACCGTTCTTGAGTTGTTGGTCTTATCAGTATCTCATTTACATTTACATGATTTGGAGTCTGCAATGCAAATACGATGGCATTTGCGATATCTTCTGCCTGCAGTGCCTCCATCTGCTTTGTCCTTTCAACATATTTTTCCAATGCCTTGTCGGTTATAGTGTTTATAAGTTCTGTAGTAACGACTCCTGGCTCAATGCACGTAATACGTATGTTAGACCTCTGACTGAGCTCCTGTCTAAGACCTTCACTGAATGCAGTAATGGCATGCTTTGTCGCACAGTAGACGCTTCCGGCGGGATAAACAATCCTTCCAGCTATAGAAGAAATGTTGACGATGTGTCCTGACTTCTTGTTCAGCATAGGTGTAATTACTGCAGCAGTGCAGTAAAGCACTCCCCTGATGTTGACATCGATCATTTTGTCCCACTCCTCAACCTGGAGATTCTTGAAAAAGCTCAGGGGTTGGAGACCAGCATTGTTAACAAGGATATCGATGGTACCCCACTTTTTCATGACAGCATCAGCGAATGCGTCACATTCGGACTTTATTGTGACGTCCAGTTTTTGAACGAAAACGTCTCCTCCATTTTTGATGATCTCGCTTTGCAACGATTCTAGCCTGTCCATGCGCCTTGCGCCTGCCGCGACTTTTGCACCAGCCTTAGATAAGGCCAGAGCAGTAGCATAGCCTATGCCACTACTTGCTCCTGTAACTATTGCAACTTTATCTTTTACCATCTACTATCATCATTCATTCATTTAGTTTTTTATATGTTGTAACATGCTTTTGCCAAGAGGCGTCAAGTTTAAGTACAATGCTTACATTTCTAGAACTTGTGCACCTATGAGCCTCGACGATAGCGACGAGCTGGCATATCTTTGGACTAAGGTAAAGTTTATGCAAAAATACATGAGCGAACATAAGTGCAGCTACGAGGTTGCCGAGCAAGAGTTTCACATTTGGATTGAAGGGTTAATGGATAGCAGGATCGAGCGTGCAAACAAGATGCTAAATTCTCATTAGACATTCTGCTGCGGCTGCTCGATCTTTTGCTTCCTTGCCATGAACAGCAATAGCGCACCAAACATTCCAAGCACTATTGCTAGCCCCTGCGCGCCGCCATTTGGAACTACGAAAATATATGCGATTGAAAAAGCGATACAAGTTATTCCCTGTAGAAAATATGATTTTGCAGCTTGCATCTTGGTCTTTTTTGCAACATATCCTATCATGAAAAATGCGGCTGCAGGATATATAGTAAGAAGAATGAACTGATCAATATCAATGCCAAGATGAACCATCGATGATCATCATCACTGTAATTTGCTGCCAAATAAGAATTTTTAGTCCTTATTGATAGCAGGCAGGGCAATTGATTAAAGTCCATCAGACATATTAGACTAATTACTTAATCTTTCACTTAGTCATCAAGTAGGCGTTCTTTCTTTTCGCCTGTATTTTTCCAGCAAGCAGCTTGATACTTTTCTTGCCGCTACTACAACTTTCTACTGTGTCATTGATGGCAGCTTCACACTCTTCTTTTTTGCACCACCTTTTCATTGCTGATTTCTTCTGGAAGTGTATTAGGTCTACTACTTTGTATCATCCACTGTGCTCTGCCAGATCCTTCTTTTTTGGAAGGCCCTTTGAAACTGTCATCATAACTATTCTGGCCTGCTCTGCCTGATTTTAATAACGGGGCTAATAGAGTGGGGGGGAACAACTCTTTTTTATAACAAAGCAGTCTAGCATTGCTAATAATAGATTCTACATAATTTAATTTTTTCCGAATTATTCAATACATGCTTCGATGGCTCCACCGCCATCAATTATCGAGCGAGCATTTTCGAATGGAAGGGTTGCCACATCTTCCTGCTCGTATGGCCCGTACTTGTTCATGTCTATCCCAACGAATGCTTCTATTGGCTTGAGGAATCTAACTACTATTTGCTTTGAGCGCATCCTTGCAGATATTGACTCGAGCACCTTTGGCCTACCCTTGACCAAGGCAGCAATAACTTCGTCTATTCTTTTGTTTGATTCCCGTTTGCTATCAAGGATATATTTTTCCTCATCAGTGAGTTTTGAATAGTCCAGAGGCTCGTCGCCTGAGCTCATCTTGGATTGTCTTGTCTCTATCATAAGACATGACGAAGTCGCAAGCATTTCGACCATTTTATCCCTTACCTTTGCTTCGATACCTTCATAGGCATGGCCCTTCAGGCTGCCTAGTGCCTCTGCTATTTTCTGGAAAGTGTCTGGCTCTAGTGACTGAAGCGTTGGCGTTTCAATTTCTTTTTCTAACATTTTGTAGACGTCTTTAAGTGTAAGGCTACCGCTATTCTCGGCGTCCATTTCATTGCTGTTTTGTTGCCCAGCTGTTGTTGACATTTGGCTCACTAAGCCTTAAATTATAGGATTCTAATGCCTACTGATGGGATATTTCAGTTGCCTTATAAATTCATTGACGGCAGGATCGAGCCATTAACATTTAGTGAGGAGCAAGTCATGCGGCAGCTCAAAGAAGACAACATCAAGTTCCTCGATTTGCAGTTCACCGGGCTCTTTGGCCGGTTCCACCACACTACGATAGACTCTAAGATGTTCCGGATCCAGGATTTCACTGATGGCCTTCCAAAGCTTGACGGATCTTCAATACGCGGCTTTACAGAAATACACGAATCCGATCTTATTATAAGACCGGATCCAGCTACATATGCCACCGTGCCTTGGATTGGTACACCCACTGCAAGGCTGATATGCGATATTTTGAGCGGAGGGAGCAAGCGTGAGATATTTCCACGAGACCCCCGCGGCATTGCAAAAAGAGCAGAAAGGTATCTCGTAGAGCAAGGCTTTGACACTTCTTACTGGGGCCCAGAAGTTGAATTCTTTGTCTTCGATAAGCTTGAGGTTAATACCATGACTCCATACGAAGGTCAGAGCTATCACATCACGTCAAGAGAAGCACCATGGTCTACCGACAGTGTGGGCTATGCGCTAAGGCTCAAGGAGGGTTACCTTCCAAGCGCGCCTGGCGACACCCTCATGGAATATCGTAACGAATGCGTAGATGTACTTACTAATAATTTTGGCATAGTGTGTGATGCTCATCACCACGAAGTAGCGACTGCCGGTCAATGCGAGATCGACATCAGATTTGATACCTTGGTTAATGCTGCCGATGCCGTTCAAAGTTACAAGTATATTGTCAAGAACATTGCCAAAAAGCAAAACATGATTGCGACGATGATGCCAAAGCCGATTGCGCTCGACAATGGGTCCGGCATGCATGTTAATATCAGCCTCTGGAACAAGGGCAAGAACCTATTCTATGACTCTGCCGACGAATACGCAGAAATATCGCAGACCGCACGCTATTTTTGCGGAGGCATAATAGAACATGCTCGAGCACTTGCGGCAATCGTGGCGCCTACTACCAACTCGTACAGGAGACTTGTTCCCGGCTACGAGGCTCCCGTGTATGTGGCATGGAGCACCGGCAATCGATCTGCAATAATCAGGATCCCCGCTCATTACAAGGGAACCAAGTTTGCTCACCTAAAGCGAATCGAGTTTAGAGCTCCTGATCCTTCATGTAACCCCTACGTTGCGTTTTCAGCCATTCTTGCGAGCGGCCTCGATGGTATCAAGAAGAAGAAGGACATAAGTGACCCAGTGAATGAGGATATCTTTAGGATGACCTCAGAGAGGAGGCGCCAACTTGGAATAACGCAGCTGCCGGCAAGCTTGAGAGAAGCCTACGAGGAGCTTAGAAGCGATAACGTCTTCCTAAAGCCGATATTTGACGGCGACATCATAGATAGGATAATAGAGCATGAGGAGAAGGAACACGTTGAGCTGGCTGTGAGACCTCATCCGCATGAGTTTTCAATGTATGCTGATATCTAGCCTCCTTTTTGCATAATGAATCTTGCGACCCTAAAATAGATAAACTCAGTTTTTCCTTTCTTTAGGTAAGAAGCAAAGCAATCACCGCATATATATTATCCCAAACCCAGTGACAGTAGGCGTAAGCGCTGTTATGTAATTATGTCAAATGACAATCCACCTATGCAAAACTCGTGTGCAATATGGAACATATTAGTGAGCAGTCCATACGCAGTCCCAACCCTCACGAGAAATTTTCTCATGTTTATACGATTTGCAGCTAAGAGGCAGTCCCCTCATCAACAGGGCCTGGCCGCCTAGCTGGGGCAGAAGCTCAAGAAAGCATATGGGCGTTATGGCATAAACCCAGAATTGCCTGACGGTGTTATCACTGGCCGATCTTGAATCAGTTGCAGCTCTCAATGTTTGTCTTGCAGCCGGACAACATGAACACAGCATGCCGGAGGAACAAACACAATTCAGGCAACAAAACCTGTTCCTTGTGGTGTTGTAACGAAGAGTCTGTGCTGATCGTAGATGATCAGCTCCCGGATGGTAGACTTGGGTACGTGACCATAAATTGCAAGCCTCTTCATCTTTACATATGAAGGGTTTCGTCTGCTTCACAGGTCATAATCCTGAGCTGGATATCCCTTCCTTGTCAACAGATTCGGCAGTACCTTTAGTATTAGATGCCTTGAGACGCTCACTCACTAACACCTTCTTGACCACCGCATGATCGGGGAGGAGAGAGAGAGAGTTTTTCGAAGGAACCTATTTTGAGATTTAATGAGCGTACTTGCCGGTTGATCAGTGCTTCCCGTCAGAGAATGAATCATGTATTGTCGTACAAAGGCGCGGATTGCACTATGTTATGAATTGCCAAATACTTACCGAAAAAATAATTCCACGACTGAATCCTACAAGTCGGCAAATGCAGATGAGATTAATGTATATATAAAATTGTGTGAGAAATATGACGAGGGAAGCCGTTTATTTTTTGATAAAAGTTTTACTAGGAGTACATGATATATAACATTATATAAGACTACAATATACAAATCTGTTTTCGAAATCATGATATAAGCGCGATCTGGTAGTTGAGATAAAATGTTGGACGATGATCCCTCTTTGTCATCTTCGGCT
>DAINBL010000016.1:0-1774 GCA_036732945.1 Nitrososphaera sp.
GAAAAAGTGGCGATGGTAACAGACGGGAGGTTTTCGGGCGCGACGAGAGGATTTATGATAGGTCATGTTGCTCCTGAAGCGATGGTGGGTGGACCAATTGCTCTGGTAAGGGAAAATGATCAAATCATGATTGACATGCAAAAAAGTCGAATAGACCTTATGGTTTCGGAAAGCGAGCTAAGAAAACGGATTAAGAAATGGAAGCCTATCAAGCCACGTTATACTACTGGTGCTCTTGCAAAGTATGCATTACTAGTCAAGTCTGCATCAGAAGGTGCAGTCATGGCCTCTATGAAGTGACAAAGGTTTAAATTTTATTTTTACTTCAAAGAGACAATTATAGGTAGGAGAACATGAGCAAAAGTGATTACCTTTGGCCATCTCAGAGGCAATTCAATCCACTTACAGAAGCTCGCCACTGCTGAAAATCAGTTTAAACTTTTTGAGAAGCTCTGCTCTCTTTACGAAAGGGTCTTCATTTTAGAGTCGCTTATTGGCCCCGAAGAGCTAGCTGAAATGTCTATCATTGGCTTTGATCCTGGACTTATTGTAACATGCAACAATAATAATTTCACAGTTAAAGACAGAGAAGGAAGAATTGTACAAAGCTCGCCAACAAGGGAACCTCTATCAAGCCTGCGCGAGTTAATGCCCAAAGTAAATGATGATCGCTTTCGTTATGTCGGTGGCGCAGTAGGTTACATCAATTACGATGCCATGCGGTTCTGGGAGCATTTGCCAATCAACAAGAAGAAAAAAGCTAGCAACTTTCCGCTGCTAGAATTTGGAATCTATGAGGATGGGATACTCTTCAACCACAAAGAAAACCAAGCTTACTATTTTCACTTAGGAAAATCGCGGCTAGAGGAAATAGAACGCAAGATGGCCCAAGTGAAAAGTAAAGATGCCAGGTTCTCCTATTCGACACCAAAGAAGAATGTGACGAAAAAGCAGTTTGTAAAAATGGTGACAAAGGCCAAGCGCTACATATACGAGGGTCACATATTCCAAGTTGTACTTGCAAAGAGCACGGAATTTAGGGTAAAGGGCAATCTCATTACTCTATATGCTAAACTCCGAGAAGTAAATCCCTCTCCATACATGTATATGCTAAAAATGTCTAATAGGTGCATAATAGGCTCAAGCCCTGAAATGCTAATTCGTGTTACAGGTGACTACGTTGAGACCTTCCCTATTGCAGGCACAAGGCCGGTAGTACAGGATGAAAAGAAAAACGAGCAACTGCGTCAAAATTTGCTTGAAGATGAAAAAGAGCTAGCCGAACATACAATGCTTGTCGATCTAGCAAGAAATGACATAGGAAGGGTGTGTGAGTTTGGCACTGTTAAGGTAAAGGAGTTCATGAGCGTTAAGCGGTTCAGCCATGTGCAGCATATCGTCTCTCATGTCGTAGGTAGATTGCAAAAAAATTTTGATTCATACAATTCTATCAAAGCTGTCTTTCCTGCTGGCACTGTCTCAGGCGCTCCCAAAGTTCGGGCGATGCAGATAATCGATGAACTTGAACCTTCTCTCAGGGGACCATACGCTGGTGCTGTAGGCTATTTTTCATTTAATGGTTCATGCGACTTTGCAATAACGATACGGTCCCTGTTTGTAAATGACAGCAAGGCCTATATCGAATCTGGAGCAGGCATAGTTATCGATTCTGATCCGGACCTTGAATGGGCAGAAACAGAGCATAAGGCAAACGCCATACTGTCTGCCCTAAAGAAGGCTGCATCAGGCTGTTAGCCTTTTTTGCTCAATCGAC
>DAINBL010000016.1:1874-6881 GCA_036732945.1 Nitrososphaera sp.
TAGTGGCTTGTAGGCGGCCTTGCAAACATATTGTTTGCATTTATATGGTACTCCACTGCAAGCGCAGGGTCCTTCTGCCTTCCGGTAAGGATGCCGACTACCACATCATCCTTTTTGATCAGACCTTCCATGCGTAACTTTCTGACACCGGCTGGGACTGACGCTGATGCCATTTCGCAGTCAAAGCCGTTCAAACCAACAATGGACATGCCGTCGCTCATTTCCTTATCGCTTACTTGCGCTACTACACCATTGGTAAAGTCTAGCGCGCGCAGTGCCTTGATAATATTGGCAGGTCTGCCAATCTGGATTGCAGTTGCATGTGTCTTTGGCCTGATTCCTTTCTTGTCTGCGTCAGCATAGTAGCGATCAATAATTGTGAGATCTGGTCTCCCACCATTCCATCTCAGAGGCTTATCCTCAAACAATCCATTGTATAGTTTGTATAATGCGTTTGCTCCTTCAGCATTCACTACTACCAGCCGCGGAATTTTCTTTATCCAGCCCCATTCATAGAGCTCCAGCAAGCATTTTCCGCAGCTAGATGTGTTACCTAGAGCTCCACCCGGATACACTATCCAATCCGGAGGGTTCCAATCGAGGTATTCAAGGGCCCTATAAAGGATGGTCTTTTGACCTTCCAGACGGAATGGGTTGACTGAGTTGACAGTGTATCCCCCCGTTTCTTTGGCATTTTGAAGTGAAGCAGTTAGAGCGTCATCAAAATTTCCTTGCACCTGTATTACCTGGGCGCCAAACTGGAAGGCCTGACCAAGCTTGCCAGGAGCAATTTCGCCTCTTGGGATGTAAACGTCACATGCTATATTTTCGTTTGCAGCATACATTGCAGCAGAAGCTGAAGTGTTGCCGGTTGAAGCACAAACTATCCTTTTTACTCCGAGCATCTTTGCATGTGTCATTGCACTTGACATGCCATTATCCTTGAACGAGCCTGATGGATTGTATCCTTCAGGCTGAAGAAACAAAGAATTGTGGTCCATGCTTGTATACTCAGCTACCTTGCTCATCTTGTAAGGTTTTGAAAGGCGGCCCTCAGAGCCGTCAAGTGATACTAGGAAACGGGCGCATTCTTCAAAATCTTCTGTATCGATGCCGGCAAAATTGAGTAGTTCCCGAAATCGCCATACTCCACTTTCATTATAGATGTTTCCGCCGTGATCTCTACGGTGGTAAAACTTTTCGATTAAATCGGGGCTTTGCTTCTCACTATACTTTATATCTAGAAGCGAGCCACATGAGCACCTGTAAATATCATTGTTAATCTCATGAGTCAAACCGCACAAAGGATTGATGCATTTTTTGACAGTACGTGGCTCCATATCAATTGAGACTTCCGATTGTTATTTAGACGTTTATTCTATAGGTGTTGAGCTACTTTTTGGTGGTTTTCTCGTACATTTTCAGTAGTTGCTGTATGATGCCATCCATATCCTCCTCCCTTACTTCTGGCGAAACGGCATTTTTAAGTAAATTGCTCACCGTGCTGGAGATTTCAGAGCTGACCTCGTCAAAGCTATCCATGTCGCTATAGCTCTGTTGATAAAGCCTTCTCAATCGCATCGCATACATGTGAGTCTGTTCATTCATTGTGACGTCGTAGCTGCGATTGTTGACCTTTATCTTCTCCTTTATCATCTTCTACACGTAACCAGACTATAGCCTTTAAAAACGTGTCTACAGTAACTACTTAAAATCTAGGATTAGCTAGACCTTGAGCAACCCTCGATGCCTGTGACCGTGGTGACAGACATTGGGGTTACAGTGCTGATTTTAACGCTCGAATGTTATGATGGCTGGGTGCTATAATAATAAGAATGCCATTTGATAGCAGGTGGACAAAACCACAGGGAGAAAGCGTCGGTCATAAATTGCTTGAGGGCATCAAGCCGCAAGCGCCGCTGAAACCAAGGATAGAAGAAGCCCAGAAGAAGTTGCATATGCAGATCGCAAGACTGGATGCCATATCCTCGAGGATGCAAGAAAAAGATAAGCTAATTTTCAAGCGCGTCGTTCTCGCGATGCAGAGTCACGATTCTTCGCATGCAAAGGTACTATCGGGAGAGCTATCGCAGATTCGAAAGATGAACAAGATGGTCACATCAGCAAAGCTAGCTCTAGAACAAATACAACTTAGACTAAATACAATGACAGAGCTTGGAGACGTAGTCGTAACGCTGAGCCCTGCAATGTCTGTGATAAAGGGGTTGCAGAACGGACTATCGGGAATGATGCCAGAAGCAGATCAGTCATTTGGACAAATATCAGAACTGCTGGGAAATATCATGACAGACTCCGGACAGATACCAAACAGCGAGATCGCAAACTTCAACACAATAAACGAAGACACTGCACAGATAATGGAGGAAGCAAGCGCTGTAGTAGAAATGAACATGAAGAACAAATTTCCAGATTTGCCTTCTCCAAACCTAACCGCAAAGAACTTAGAGGCGACAAGCTACTAGCTCCTGCCTACTACCTCTCTCTTTTTTATTTCTGACTTGCTATTTTTTGTACTTGTTTTTTTATTCTAGATATTGTAGGGTAACTATAACCTTTCTCCCTGTACGTCTTGATCATGGTCTTCCAATTATCAAGTCGCCATTTTGCTTGGTCTTCTGTGAGGGAGAGTGTTTCTCTTTTCACCAGACTCTTTCGGCCAGGCATCAAATACCCACCGATTTCCGCCGCGTGGCGGCTGTACGCAAACCTCAGGCCAAACAGTAGGTCCGATGGAGAAAGCGACCTAATATACAGGGCAATTTCTCTGCTTTGCTCTTCTGAGATGTTTAGTTTGAATATGAATTCTTTTACATGCATATATATGCCTAGTAAGGATTTTGACTTAATAAGTTTTATTTCTAAACTCGAGTTTAGAAATATTCCTACAGCAGCCCCTTCTTTTTGCCCGCTCTTCGAAATGCTTCTACTGCAGAATCTAAATGTTCTTGCCGGTGTATTGCACTGAGTGAAATCCTAAGCCGAGCCTGCCCCTTTTTCACTGTGGGATATCGAATTGCTTGGACAAAAACGCCCTCCTTTAGCAACTCATCAGAAAGCTCTAAAGCCTGTACTTCCCTACCAATCATGATTGGAATTATCTGGCTTGCAGAGTTTCCTAGTTCAAATCCAAGCCTTTTCATCGCTGATGAAAAATAGAGGATATTCCATTGAAGCCTTTTTTGCAAATGTCCCCTCTTTGCTATCGGAATAGCAGTGATTGCGGCAGAACATAGGTGGACGGGGAGAGCTGAAGTATAGATAAACTGCCTTGATGTATTGATCAAGAGTTCTCTTATGGGCATTGTGGTGGCTACGTAGCCTCCAAAACAACCTAGCCCCTTGCTCATACTGCTGACATGAATGTCAAAATTAACCCCCAATTTAGCCGGCATGCCTGAAAAAGCGGGACCAAAGATAAAGTCACCATGTGCATCGTCTATGATAGTTATTGCATCGTAATGGTCAGCTATTCTCTGTATTTCTGATAGTTTTCCTACGTCGCCATCCATGCTAAAGATGCCCTCCGTTATCACAATTTTTCTGCCTTGGCCCCGGCGCATTAGTTTTTGTAAATGATCAATGTCATTATGGCGAAAGACAGTAATTGTCGCACCGCTTAGCCGGCATGCATCAACTATGCTAGCATGGTTCAGCTCGTCGCTAAATATTGTCGTCTCTTTATCCGCAATTGTCATTACTAGGCCCAAGTTCGCAGCATAGCCTGTAGGGTATACAAGGGCCGATTCTTTCCTTCGGTGCTCTGCCAGCAGATCTTCAAGCTCAACGATTTTTGGATGGTTTCCTGCGATTAACCTTGAACTACACTGTGATACTTGCTTCAGTGCTCTAGCAGTTTTTTCGATTATGTGCTCGTTTTGGGAAAGCCCAAGATAGTCATTGGAGCAAAGGTTTATGACTTCCTTGCCGTCGACTTTTGCCGTGGGACCCTTAGCGACTAGAGTTCTCAGACGGCGATATAATCCGCTCTTCTCAAGAAAATCAAGGCGTTCCTTAACAAAGGCGGTCTTATGGTTTGAGCCCAATTTCTTTTATCATCGCAATATCCTTATTCACCGTGTTTCCTCCGGTAGTGAGATAGCCACCAGTGATGATGCCGTTTGCTCCTGCTTTGAGGGCCAGTTTATCCTTATTCTTGAGGTGCACTTCCCTTCCACCTGCTATCTTCAGAATAGTTTTGGGCATTATAAAGCGCCATACTGCAATTGTCTTAATAACCTCAAGAGGATCCATCGGCTCAAGACTCCCTAGCGGAGTCCCTTCTCTGCCAATCAAAATATTGACTGGAACCTCTTCAGGGTTGAGTGAAGCAAGAGAGAAGGCAAGTTCTAACCTCTGCCTGGAGTTTTCGCCCATGCCTATGATGCCCCCAGAGCATAGCTCTAACCCTGCCTTCTTGACGATCTTTGCAGTGTTCAGTCTGTCAGTGAAGTGGTGCGTATTGCATATTTTGGAAAAATAGCTCTCTGCAGCCTCTAGGTTATGATTGTAACGCTTGACGCCAAGCTTCTTCAGTCTACGTGCCATAGATAAAGTTACAAACCCTAGCGAGACATTCACTTCGATCTCCACTTTAGATCTGATTTCTTTTATCGCTTCGCAGATCTGCTGAAAGTCCTTCTCAGGCGGACCCCTGTAAGCACATACAAGGCAGAAACTCGTAGCCCCTCCTTGCTTAGCCTTAGCTGCCTTTTCAACCAGCTCTTCTTTTGACAATAATGGATATTTCTTGATACCAGTGTTGTAGAATGACGACTGTGCACAAAATGAACAGTCCTCTGGACACCTGCCAGATTTTGCATTCACTAGTGCCTCGACATCCACCCTATCACCATTAAACGTCCGAGTGATAGTATTAGCAGAATCGGCAAGCATCATTATATTGTCTGTGGCAAGCAGATCCTCGGCCTCTTTAAAGGTAATTGAGTCACCCCTAAGCACTTTTTCCATACAATGGCGAATGAAGAG
>DAINBL010000016.1:6981-10413 GCA_036732945.1 Nitrososphaera sp.
CCTTCCAACCAAGGAGTCCATTTACGTATTCAACCCTTTTTGAACACTTTTCTTAACCATTACCTAATTAAATTACTCCGCATAGCAGCTAATATGAAATATGCCTTCGCATATCTGCGCGTAAGCACAGAAGAACAGACCGTGCAGAATCAGAAACTATCTCTCGAAAAATGGGCGCAACGAAACGATTACCTAATCTTGGACTCTTTTGAAGATCCTGCTATCAGCGGTAAGGTTCCGGCTACCCAAAGGCGCGGATTTCAAGAAATGCTTGAGCTGGTAAAAATGACACGGGTGGATGCCATTTTAGTGTATGAACTATCACGCGTTGGAAGAACTTTCTGGGACACGCTAGATGCGATAAAGGCAGTGGAGCACTACACGTCTTTGATTTCATGCTCGCCTAGAGAATCATTTCTTCAAACAACAGAGTCCAGCATTAGAAAACTCATGATTGGGATCCTGACATGGGCTGCGGAGAGAGAACGTGAACTTTTAGTCCAGAGGACAAAGGATGGCATGGACAGAGCCAAAGCAGCAGGAAAAGGAATCGGTCGGCCTCAAAAGGTAATTGACAAGAATGAACTCATCACATTGCTTGCAGAAAATCACCCGAAAACAAGAATAGCGAAGAGCCTTGGCATTTCAAAAGCTACGCTTTACAAGAAATTAAGGGAGCTAAGATAGTTTCTCGATTTTCCTCACCAATTTAAGCTGTACATCTAGCAGGCTCTCGAGGTCTCCTTTTCCAATCCCAAGAGGTGGAATTAATAACATGATATTGCCAAGTGGCCTTAGGTATACGCCCAGCTTTAGTGCTTGTTGCATTATAAAGTAGTTTATGCGCTCTTTATTTTTCAAGATGTCAATAGGCTTGTTGTTCCTTGCCAGCTCAATCCCGGCGAGTAGGCCCTTGTGCCGGATATCGGCAACTATTGGAGATTTCGAAAATTCAGGCAGTCTTGACGCTATGTAATTGGTGCTCACTTTGAGTCGGTGCTTTAGATCATATTTTTGGTAATTCTCAAGGTTCGCTAGAGCAGCAGCACATCCTACAGGATGACCCGTGAAAGTGTGACCATGGTATAGGTGCTTGTTGTAACTATACTTTCCCAGAAAAGCATCAAAGATACGGCGCGTAGCAAGAGTCACCGCTAGCGGGAAATAGCCTCCGGTTAAGGCTTTTCCAAAGCATACAATGTCAGGTTGTGACCTCTGAGCAAGATATTCTATGACATTTCCTAGTCTACCAAATCCAGTTGCAATCTCATCTAGAATCAGCAAGACGTCGTGATCTCTGCACAGTCTTGCAACCTCTTTCTGATACCCTTTGGGGAAAATAATCGCGCCACCTGCAATCTGAGCCCCGCTTTCCATAATGAGCGCAGCGCACCGATCCTTATGTCTTTTAAGAGTGGTCTCAGTTTTCTCAAGACACCATTCTACGACGTCGCTTTCACATGTAAATCTGCTCCCATGGAGAACCGGGCTTGGAACTTTGTGCACATTCAACAAGAGCGGTCGGTATGCTCTGAAAAACTTCTCGATGTATCCAGCAGACATTGCTCCGATCGTGTCACCGTGATATCCGTTCTCCAATGAGATGAATTCCCTTTTTTGATCTTTACCCTTATTATACCAGTATTGGCGAGCCATCTTCATTGCAACCTCAATTGCGGCAGATCCATTGTCCGTGTAGAACACCTTATGCATCCCTCTTGCCATCCGAATGAGTTTTTCTGCAAGCTTTATGGACTGAGCATTGGCAATCCCAAAGAGAGTAGAGTGCGGGATGCTTTTTATCTGATCTATCATCGCCTCAACTACTTCGTTCTGCGTGTGGCCCCAGACGTTACACCACATGCTGGAACTTCCATCAAGATATTTCCTGCCTTCGTTGTCAACTAGATAGAATCCGTCTCCTTTCACTATTACCCTGTTATTCCATTTTACCCAATCTCTCATCTGTGTATAGGGATGCCACACGAACTCTTTGTCGGCATTTTTCAGATTCAATTCAGTTAAATGCATGCTTTATCTGCAGCTCTAATAATATTTCCATGCGTGGCATCTTCATAATAGGGACAAGCACAGGAGTTGGCAAGACATTAGTAGCCGCGGGGCTAGCCTGGGCTCTGAGAAAGCGAAAAATAGATGTGGGTATCATGAAGCCTTTTGCAACTGCAAACAGAGTTTTTTCACCCAAATACAGATCTCAAGATACTGCAATACTTGCAAAGGCTTCGGGGGTAAACGATCCTGACTGCAGATTGAATCCTTTTTTTTACCCAATAGCAGCCTCACCTCTCGTAGCCTCGGAGCTAAACCAGGGAGCTGCCGTCAATATCGAAAAAGCCGTGCATTCATTGAAACATCTTGGCAAAAAATACGATTTTCTAATTGCCGAAGGCATCGGTGGCATCATGGTACCCTTGACTGAAAATGAATATTTTGCAGGTTTCGCAAAGCGTGTCGACATGCCTGTAATTATTGTCGCGACAACTAAGCTTGGAACCCTCAACCACACTCTACTAACGGTAATGGCCTGTGAAAAGTTTGGACTCAAAATCACTGGAATAATTTTGAATAAAATCTCTAAAAAACCTAATAGGGTAGAACAAAAGACAGCAGAAGTTATTGAGAGGCTCACACACGTGAAAGTGTTAGCCGTAATCCCTTTCTCAAAAGAAGTAAATTATGCTGCTATTGGCAAGCTTCTGGACCATGATTTAGACCTTGACAAATTATTATCCATGTAATAGCTTGAGACCACGATCTCCTTTGCGAAGGAGAAAAGCATTGATATCGGAGACAATCTGTGAATATGGAAACTTATTTGAGTGGATGTAGTAATTTTTATGATCAACCTCTAGTCGTTTTGCTGAAACGATCCAAATATTTGCATCATGAGGCTGCACAGATTCGGCATGTTTTATCTTTGTGAGCTCTGCATTTCCTTTTATTATTTGGATAACAAGAGATTTCTCCGGGTTATTGCTCAGCATCTTTAATGAAGGAACAACTAGGTCCAGTTGGGAGCCTTTCCAAATAACCTTTCTCTCAGAGGGAAGGACAGAAGCGGTCAGCATAAAATGCAGCAATGCTTCACATAGGGCTGCGAGGGACTCGTCATCTAAACCATGATCCAGCTTACTTTTACACTTGTCAAGAATTTCATTACAATATCGTTCGGACCTTTCAATCTCTGCAGTAACTTCCATACGGATTTTTTCTTTGCCGATGCTGTCTATGGTAGAATATAGAATGTCTTTGATGGGTGCAGCCACAGCTATTGCATACAAGCTAAGTTTATTAAATCTGTCAGAGACTATTGTTCATATGGCTAGGGGAATAGCTACAGGTCTCCTTATCGCCTCGCTGATCCTCCTGATAGTGTATGGGGCAGATGTTGCAGTTGCGTCAAGCTCTCCA
>DAINBL010000016.1:10513-13699 GCA_036732945.1 Nitrososphaera sp.
GCCCTTTTGAACGCTAAAGAACTTCTTTCCAACCAAGACTCATTTTTCGTGTTGAACGGAGATATTGTTACGGTACTCGATCCAAACAGGTTGAATATTGCAAATTCAAACGTTCTTGCCGTTGTTCCCCTCCGTAGTCCATTTGGAGTTGTTGAACTTGATGAGAATTCGAGGGTCCGTGGATTTATCGAAAAGCCAGAAATCCCTGATAAGTGGATTAACGCTGGAATATATCGCTTCACTCAACAAGTATTTGGATATCTGCCTCAAAAGGGCAACATTGAAGTTACTGCTCTGCCGGCGATGGCAAAAGAAGGAAAGCTGCGAGGTGTGAGATACAAAGATGTTTTCTGGCGCTCAATAGATTCTCACAAGGATATCGAAGAAGCATCCAAAGAGATGAAGGAAGCAAAACTATCATGAGTGTGGAAAAGGTAGGATATAGCCTCGGTCCTTTGCTGTCAATGCGCGATATTCTTCTCTGCGCCAATATGGCTGATCAGCATGAAAGCGTCAATTCAATATGGGTCCCAGAATCTTGGGGCAGGGAATCATTTGCAACCCTCGGGGCCATGTCTCAGATTACCAAAAAAGTACTCCTGGGGACCTCAATAGTTAGCATTTATTCGAGGACGCCGGCAACCGTAGCCATGGCGGCTACCACCCTTGACATGCTCTCGGATAATAGGACAATAATCGGTCTTGGAGCAAGCACCGCAGCTATCGTTGAAAACTGGCATGGTCTGAAGTTCAGTAGGCCTGCTAGCCGTATGAAGGAGTACATCGAATGCCTGAGGCTCATGACTAAAGGCGAAAAGGTAGAATATAATGGCCAATTCTTCAAAATAAACAATTTCAAGATACTACACCAACCGCAAAGGACTCAGATCCCAATTTTTATGGCCGCTGTAAACAAAAAGATGGTGGCTATGGCATCGAAGCTGGCAGATGGTATATTATTGTATTTGAGGCCGATTGAAGAATTAAAAAAGACCACAGCTGAATTAAAGCAGGCCACGAAGGGAAGAAGCTTTGAAATTGCGTGCTCGTTTATATGCGCGGTATCAAACAAGGAGCCCGAAAAAGCAAGAGAACGCGCAGCAATAACCCTTGCGTTTTATATTGCTGTTGGAAAGTACTATGGCGCGTTTCTTGCAGAAAATGGCTTCAAGACGGAAGTTGAGCAGATAACTTCAGAGTATAGAAAATTGGGTGCAGTTACTGCAGCAAAATTTGTTTCTGATAGAATGCTCAGCTCGCTTGTAATTTGTGGTAGCAGCGAAGAGTGTAGAAAGTCACTTTCAAAATTTGTTTCGGCAGGGATTACGCTGCCCATTGTGCAGTTTAATCCTGTTGGGGGCTCCGAAAGCTCATTTAAGGAGATGCTATCAACCTTCTAAAATGCGCAAGGTAGCAATCTCCTCATGGGCAACCTCAACGTTTACGAAAGGCTCAAAGACATCTTTGTTTGAGCTGGCCTGCGAGCCCTCCGTGCAGCTAATAAGGGAAAGCGGGATTTCTGCTAAAGAAATTGATGCTGTCTTGTTTTCTACATGCGCGACTGACCAGTACAGCTCTGCAATACTATCTGAGATGCTTGGTATAAAGCCAAGGATCTCACATCGCATAGACAATCTCTGCAACTCAGGCACTAATGCTGTGGCTTCTGCTTTTGCAATTATTGCATCTGGTTTATGTGATACAGCACTTGTGATTGGTGCAGAAAAGGCAGACAGTCCTGGTAACAAGCTATTATGGGACGTTACTAGGGGATCGTTCATATTTCCTGTACACTGGGCCGCAATATTTGCAAAAGCTCATATGAGAAAATACGGCACGACTGAAGAACAGATGGCTATGGTTTCTGTCAAGAACCATAAAAATGCCACTAAAAATCCTCAAGCCCTTTTCGGAAAGGAAGTTGGCTTAGAAGAAGTGATGAATTCCAAAAAGATTGCATATCCTATCAAGCTACTTGACTGCTCTGCCTCCTGCGATGGTGCCTCCGCAATACTATTAGTATCTGAAAAAAAAGCACGCAG
This sequence comes from Nitrososphaera sp., assembly GCA_036732945.1. Lineage (GTDB taxonomy): Archaea > Thermoproteota > Nitrososphaeria > Nitrososphaerales > Nitrososphaeraceae > Nitrososphaera. The sequence continues at coordinate 12,556 of DAINBL010000016.1, forward strand.
CTTCGATAATCCTGTGTTCATTAAGGGAATAGGACAGCAAACAAACTCAGCCAGCTTTGCCAAGGCTACAGGTGACCTCACAACAATTGAGGCGGCTAAACGCGCTGCTCAGATGGCTTTTGAAATGTCGCATACAAAACAATCTCAGATAGATGTAGTGGAACTCCACGATGCATTTACGATCTTGGAAATCCTAGCATATGAAGATCTTGGATTTGCTAAGAAAGGAGAAGGGGGTAAGTTCGTCAACCAGCAGCAAGTAGTAATAAACCCAAGAGGAGGTATAATTGGATCCGGTCATCCTGTTGGAGCAACTGGGGTAGCGCAGGTTGCTGAAATCGCATCTCAGCTTGCTGGAAAAGCAGGAAGCAGGCAAGTAAAGCACTGCAAGACAGGGCTTGTCCACAACTTAGCCGCAGCCGGCTCGTCGGCGTCAGTAATTGTCATGGGTGTATGACCTATTGCAGGAGTTTATCGACCACTTAAAAAAAGGCCAATTTCGGCTGCCGGTGTGTACTTCGTGCAAGGTTAACGTATGGCCACCGTCAAGTTATTGCCCACAGTGTCTTTCAAAGACATCAGTTCAAGTTATTGATACGTGTGGAACTCTAATACATTTCACAACGTCGTATCTGAAAGGTAGGGAAGGTTGCTATGGTATTGTTGAAATGTCAGGAATTAAACTAATAGGGTCGTTTGATAATTCCGAGATGAAAGAAGGTATTAAGGTGAAAATGGTGAGGTGCGGCGTAATGCCCGACGGTACTCCCTACTACTTTTTTGAGCCTGTCATAGGCTGACATTAATATACACTAGCAAATAACAGTCTAAGATGTATACATATGAGCTACGACAGGTTCATTGACGAGAGGCTCCTTACAAGTCGCGATGCTCTCAACAAGATGCAGATCAAAATGAAAGTACTTGAAATTGACGAAAGTGCCCGGGATTTCTCACAGCGCTTTGGACGCAGGGTGCTTGTTCAGAAGGTGCTTTTGACTATCAAATACAACGATACTGAGGAAGTCGAGGAGAGGGAGCTTGATGTAGAGGAGATTGAAAAGAGGATAAAAAAAGAAAGGCTTTTCAGTTCCTCGAATCGGTGGCTTGCTTCAAGCGATATCAAGAATGGTTACATCGTTGC
>DAINBL010000017.1:0-2259 GCA_036732945.1 Nitrososphaera sp.
TAAGAAAATTATTGGGGGCTATAGCCCTTTTCCTTTGCCTTGTTTGCTACAGCCTGAGCTTGCACTTGGGCTCTTGGCAGTACAAAGCCTGCAGTCTCAGATGTGAGATATCCCGCTTCTGCTGCAAGCGATCTTGCCTGCTGCTGCGCCTTGACTAAGAGGGGTTTGACCGTCTCCGCTGTCATGTAGCCGGCTTCTGTTGCCAGAGCAAGAGCCTGCTCAAATGACCGGACGAGATCCTCCTTGTATTCGTCAAGGTTGATCCTAAGATCCTGTTCCTTGAATATCAGTCCTTCTGCGATTGCAAAGTTGACTGAAATGCCGGCTTCAATCGGCTTTACGTTGAGCTTGCTCAAAAGCGATGCAAGGGGAGTCGAAATTATATCCCCAGGCCTTACAACTAAAGTATCCTTACTGACCCATATCGTTCCCTGATCTATCTTAGTCGGGACATTTGCCGTCTTGAACTCTGACAGAACGGGGCCAGGTGTAATGCCCGTGTTGCCCGATGGCACGACAATTTCCTTTGTGGCAATGTCACCTCCCTTAGCAGGAAGGAAGACTTTGTTTTGTGCGAATATCAAGTTGAGCTTGAAAGGATTGATATTTGTGAATATTAGGGCGCATTGGCCTTCTAGCTGCTTGCTCAGGTTCTCAAGGCCTGCAACGCCCTTGACATTTTCAAATGCTCTAGTAGCAACCTTGTTTTTGATTATTTTAATCTTGATGTCATTTCGGAACTTTTTGCGAATCATCATCAACTGCGCAGCGCGTACCTTGGTCATTTTTGACAATGCAATCACAGTATACTCTGTGGGAACCCTCTGAAGCTCTTCGTACATAAGACGCTTCTTCTTAGGATAGTGCTTGCGCGTAGGCGGCGCCATCTTCTGCGACATGCTTATTCTTTGTTCTCCTTAGTGTTAAGTGCACTCAGTTTAGATGCCTTCCCCATCGTAAACTTAACCATGGCGTTTCTGATGTTTTTATCGCCTTGTGGCAACTTTTTCTCAATCGCTGCAATAACTGCGCTTGCATTCTCGGCAAGCTGTGCATCATCCATTTTCTCGTCTCCTATTTTGGCAGACACGTTGAGCTGGTTTTTTGACCTCACTCTGATCGACTTCTTGAAACGGGCAGCGATCGAATCCACAGGCGCCCCATATGGAAGCGGGGTTGGCATCTTTCCTTTTGGACCCAAAAACTGTCCAAGTGATCGACCGATCGTGGCCATCTGGGCAGTATCTGCCAGGAAAAAATCATGTGCTCTTACGATTTTGCGTGCTTCGCGTCTGTTGGTCCCAAGCCTATCAAGCTCAGTGGGATCCATTATTGCATCTACGCCTGCGTTGCGAGCTCTGCTGCCCATGTCTCCTGTCGCAATTACGCATACACTAGGCTTCTTGCTTGAATTATGAGGAATAGCTACCACCTCATTGAAGCTAAATCCTTTCTTTATATCAATATCCTTGAGAACAAGGGTCAATTCTGCAGATTGGGTAAAGTTGCGACTTGTAGCTAATTCTCGCGCCTTTTTCACCAATTCTAACACTTGGTTATGGTTTACCATTTATCTTTAAACACGCTCAAAGCGTATAAAGCCACTTTTAATCTTTAGGATTTCTTCATTGTCAGTAGTAGGGAGTTAGTCTAGATGGACAGACTATTTCTCATAAGAAATTACTGTCTCACAATGAGAATAAGAGGTTCTATGTATGAACAGTAAACTAGACTGAGGAAACGCAATCCTATCGCGTTTGCAATAAGAGGCAGGAGTGGGGGAAAGGGATTATGTGGAAATATTGCAGTAATTAATTTATCAAAGAACCAAATTACTTCCTATTTTGTACACTAGGTAAGTATCCCTTGAGGTCCTATAATGAGGCAACAGAGGGGTCAGCTAAAATGATTTGATGAAGATCAGATGGAAAATCTGAACATAGCTAAGTGTCATGTATTGAAGAGTTAGCTGTACAACTTTTGGTACTGCAAGCGGTGAGTCTACAATAAAGTCATACCAAAGCGATACGACGTATGCCTGAAGCATCGCAATAAGAGGCGAAATAGTCATCTTAGTTACTTTCCGCCTACCAAAGACTCCCTATGCCTTTGGATGTAAGCTGTTATTTACAAAAAGGAAAGCTCTGATTGATAATGGTAGATTATTTCTGTTGAATTAAAGCAAGCATACAAACATCTTTTGATTTACAGTTAGTAACTGGAAGCAGATTATGAGGCATCTTACAGGATGTAGAATCT
>DAINBL010000017.1:2359-5453 GCA_036732945.1 Nitrososphaera sp.
CATAATACTGCGGATGAATATTCTTCCACTGAGAGTTAATTTTCTGCACTGTACGAAGGACCCTATCCAGTCTAGACTACTACAATTTTTTGACAGGATAGCAGGCTCAGAAATAGTTAAAAGGATGTAAAAGAATTGACTCATGTATGCAGTGCCAAAGCTTCTTGACAAAGTAGATCAAGGAGGTAAAAATTTGTGTCAGAAAGATATATTTTAGGTAACCGTGACAGCGAGATAGCAAGGCTCGAAATCCAGTCGACCTTATTTGAGCCTATAACAAAACAGACACTTTTGAATGCAGGTCTGAAAAAGGGCATGAGCTGTATCGATATCGGATGTGGTTCTGGCTCTGTAACTAGGCTGATGGCTAGAATTGTAGGCGAGACTGGACATGTAGTCGGTGTGGATATCGATAATAGATATTTGGAATACTGCAACCGCAGCATCACCTCGAGACAAAATATCGAGTTTATCCATGACGATATCTGCAAAAGCCGGCTAGATAGGAAGGAAAGATTTGATTTCGTCTATTCTAGGTTCATGTTTCACCACTTGGCCAATGGAAGAGAAGCTGTGCGCTCTATGAAGCGGATGACAAAGAACGGCGGCACAGTAATGATCCAGGACTTGGATCATGCACCTGACTCATGGATATGTTATCCGGAAAGTAAAGTTGTCGACACACTCAGAAAAGTTTATGTTGCTCTCATAAAGAAGGGAGGAGGCGATCCACTGGCAGGTAGAAAGCTGTACAAACTACTGATTGATGAATCCTTTAGTGCAAATGTTGAATGCTACTCGCCTTGCATTTTAATGGGCCAAGAGCCATATAGCTCCCTTGGATGGCAGCTGGCAGAAAGCATTAAGCCCCAAATTTTAGACCACGGCTTGCAAAGCGAGCAGGAATACGCCAAGATGTATGAAGGGTTAAGAGCGCTTGCAAAAGATAAACAAAGTTTTGTTGCATACTCTAGGTTGTTTAGTGCGCTTGGAAGAAAAATAGAGAATTAGGATAGACTGTGTGCTCCTCGCTAGTCAGGATAGGAGCCTCCTTAATAATATGGAAAAAATAAGACAATCGTTATTTATTATCCATGCGCATAATGGCACGGGACTTTAGCCAATCTGCTATCGATGACATGATTTGCATCCTTGATTCCTCGCTGTGCCTTGACAAAGATTGATCGTAAAAGACTGCATCATGGAACCAGTGGTCGCAGTCAAATATCTTGATCTCTTTGCTGCTGGTTTGGAGTAATTTAAAAAATTCTTCGGATACTCTGGGATACATCATTCTATCTTTTCTTCCATGTAAAATGAGGACCGGGATGTCGCCAACTTCAGAGAGTTCAGATATCTTGCTATTTTTTATTGCAAGTATATCTACAAGAAATCGATAGGAATATCTGAAGTTTATTATTGGATCTTTCATCAGCCATACAATTTCGTCGCCGCCGGCCTTTACATGTGCCGGGAAAGCCTCTGTTATGTCGACTATTTTATTGGGCTTGAATATCCTTGCAAATAGCAGGAACAGAAAGCCCAAAGCATTAGGTTCTGCATCAAATCGCTTTTTCATGTTGGGAACTCTGATGGAGGGGGATAGCAGAATCAATCCCTCAATCGAACCCTTGAACAGATGTGCATACCACAGAGCAAAGATGCATCCTACGCTGTGAGCAACTATGAATACTCTGGCTGATCTCTTCTTCAGTTGCTCAACTATCTGATGAATGGATTGCATGCAGAGATCAAAATCTATCTCGCCTGCTTTACCATCCGACATGCCGTGCCCCGGTAGATCAATATTGACGACGTTGTGACCGTCAATAGATAGTTTGCTTCCAATGTATGTGTAAATTCTCGCATCGCAAAAAAGTCCATGTATGCACAGCAGAGTGTCTCTAGCAGGCTTCCCGGATTCAAATTCGATGGTGTTTATCCTGCCACTGGCAGTCTGGTAAAAGGTCATTTCTACGGCACTTCCCATTGTAGTAGAAGATATAAAGTATTTTTCAATCCATATATGGAGGGTAGACAGCCGGACAAGAGATATCTTCTTTCTATCTTATTTTTTTGTCTGAATGCTTTGAAAAAGCTGCGGAACCTCGGAATCCTCTACTAGCGTATGATAATATGAGATGAAGCGCTGGGCGAGGTGTGGGTCCTCATGATGCGTAATTGCGAGTGTGAATTGTTCCGGATTAAGATAGTTCGTAGTCTCATAGCAGACTGTGGTACCGTCTACTACCATGAAACTCGCAGACAATTTTTTTGCTTTCCTAAGCTCAAATCGCTGGGACTTTATTATCTTATTCACCGTTTCAAATGTTTCCCTGTTTGGCGGAACTCTCAATATTGCGTTAAGCCTATTTGCGACGCTTATCTGGTCTGGCAAGCCGTCAAGCAGATGCATCACGAGACCTTCATTAGCCACTTTATGGAACATCAGTTTCGAGAAATGAGGATCGTGATAGCGGGATGCCATATACACTTCTTTCTCTGCACTATCCATTAGCCTTGTTACTTCAACAACTAGCTTGTTGTAATCCTTGATAACTGAAAATCCAGAAAGATGTGTCCCATTTACAATACCATTTAACCCAGAGTTTTGTATTATTTCCTCAATTACTTTTTCCTTCTGATGCAAAGGAAAATCATGTCTCGACTTTAAAACGTCGACTGCCTTAAGGTTCCAATAATTAGCTAGAATATCTTCAAGAGTCTTGATCTGGCCGTTATAGATAAGCGAGCCGAAGGTTGTGGTTCTGTACATTGAGTTGCGTTTCTCTATAAAACCCAGGTCGCACAGGCGCTTGAGCCGGACATAGAATTGCTTCTTGCTAATGCTGCCTCTATAGACCGTCGAAGAACCTTTGAAGCCAAGATATGCCATCTTTAGTATATTTAGTGAATGTCTATCTGCCAGAGGAGCGAAAACCTGCTCTAAACGGGTTGCTTGCTCTGTCATTCTAAAAGAGTAGCCACAGAGGGTATTTAACTCTTCGCTAATCCCAAAATTGGAGACATGACTTTTTCTCTCAGACTAGGCCCAAAATATGGTTGCGGGAGCATAGTTTCATGAAAATGATAG
>DAINBL010000017.1:5553-8152 GCA_036732945.1 Nitrososphaera sp.
TCTCAGACTAGGCCCAAAATATGGTTGCGGGAGCATAGTTTCATGAAAATGATAGGGAAAAAAATAGAAAATCGGTTTTTGGTTACCTTTACTAAGAGCAAAGTTTGCTTGAAAGACTGTAGACGTCAGATGGTAGAGGAAGAAACGGCCGGTTATTTGTCATAAATGCCACGGATCATGGTAAATAGTTCCCAAAAACAGAGACTCTAGTTTAAAAAAACATGCTATCCACCTCGGAGCATGGCAACTATCCTAAATAAACACCGCCAAGACATACAACAAAATAACAAGGCAAGAACTCTGGCTTCTTTTTTCCGCTCGCAGCTAATACTCTTTAACTCTCGCAAGAAGCATGGGATACTTTATTCTGTTGCAACTGCAGCAGGTCTATTTTGCATCCCCGGCATTCTAAGTGTAATGGGTTCAGAGACTGAAATCCAGCTATTAATCCAAAGAACTATCCCGCTTCCTTTCATCACACTACTGATTACAGTAGGCATGTTTATTTTGAATGACCTTGTTGATGCGGACCTTGACAAAGCCAATTCGAAGAACAGGCCCATACCTTCTGGCGTTGTTTCAAAAAAACAGGCATGGAGTTTCATCATACTGACAAATGTAGCAGCTGTGGCAATGCTGATGTTGATAGTTACAGTAGCTAGCACAATACTTGTAGTGCCTATGATAATTATTGGGATACTATACTCTATGCCTAAAAGAATTGCTTTTATGAATCGGTTCCTGCTTAAGAATATCTCTATTGCAGTATTTTATGTGCTGTGCATAATGCTTGGCATCAGTGCGAGCTATGGTATAGATCTCGCAATCAATAATCCTATTATACCAATTCACATGATGGCAGTATCCGGTATCATGATATTTGTCGGCTCAATAGTCAACGATTTGGGAGATACCAAAGGAGACAAGGCAGCAGGCAGACGCACAATTCCAATTGTCCTTGGCGGCGAAAATACCATCAAGATGTTGATTATCCTCCTGGGGAGCATGCCAGCAATATCTTGGATACTTTATGGGGTATTTGTTGAGCATGACACCAGAAGCATTATCACTCCTATTGCAGTGACTATCGGGGCATCGCTTGCGTTACTTAGAATGACCATAATAGAGAGGGTGTTTGAGGACATGAAATTAATACGCGAGCAACACAAAAAATGGTTCCCACTTTACATGTTACTGCAATCAGGAATTGTAGTCGCATCGTTGTTGCCTTTATGATTCAGTTGTAACAATAGAAGGGTAATACCCTGCTATGTTCCATGCAGGGTCGTAGTATCCTAAAACGGCAACTAATATTCAATATCCGCACCCAACAGACAAACAAGCTATAATAATCAGTCTGTCTCGTAAGAGATGAGTGCCTAACCATTGGTAAGATCTCAATCTACAGCATCAATCCTTAGAACTATAGCAGACGAAAAGTCACTGGAGTTATTTACAACTGTCGCCCTAGAAACAATTGACAGTAAGAACCTCAAGAGCAAGACTAAGCTCACCCGTAAGCAGTACTATTCGAGGCTCTCAAGGATGACAAGAGCGGGCCTTGTAAGGCGGAAGAATGGCAACTATATTCTTACCACCTTTGGGAGGATTGTTTATGAGTCCAAAGTCACACTTGAGATTGCACTCAACAACTATTGGAAGCTCAAGGCCATTGACTCAGTCGAGATTTCCAATGAACTTCCAAAGGAAGAGCAGCAGAAGCTTATCGAGACGTTGCTTGACAACGAAGATTTAAAGGGGATCATCATGAAAGGGTTTTCTCCGCATGACCAGGAGCAGCAAGAGAAGAACTATGTGCATTCAAGTCTGTTAACTCACCGTGCGATTGGCTGAGTGACTATGATGCCTGTTTGGGCAGCCATTTAGAAAGTGGCCACTTGTTTTTCTATTTTCTATACTAGATTTTGTTTTGTTATCGCACTTGTCAATTCCCATATAGACATTTGGATAACTTCAAATCGGACAGATCTTTGAGAGGTGAAACAAAAAAAGAAACTGGACAGCTGTATCTGTCTTCTCTCCCATAACCTCTACTATTCTGTTACGCGCAGGATATCCTATTCCAGTCTGGCTTTGTTTTGACCGACTTCTATCAGGTTTATAACCTTTCAAATTGCATACTATGAGCAAGCAAAAGAATTAGGAAAATTAAAGACCACAAGATACGAAATCAGAATAATGAGAAATCTAGATCAGACCTCAAAGAAGATAACGTCTAGGTAAGATCATCTAACGGCACCGACATTGCTATGTCATTCCAATTGAAGGGAACCTTTACAGTTACAATTCCTTGTTCCTTACACAGGTGCTGTATTTTCTGCGGGTTTTGGAATATCATACCGCTTTGGGGGGTCTAGGCTACAAGATTGCAGAGCGTGTGTGTGCTCCTACGCTTAACTTGTCTTTCAAAGTGGACAACATGATGTTGAACATAGATTTCTTTATCCTGGTGCAAAATATTGATTCTATTGATCCAGAAATAGTCGTAGATGACAGCTTTTTTTTGTTAGCAAGTTATCAGAAGGCTCCTTTATTCAAGGGTTCAGATAGCAATAAAGCTCCTTCGGTATCAAATGAG
>DAINBL010000017.1:8252-13676 GCA_036732945.1 Nitrososphaera sp.
GGCTCCTTTATTCAAGGGTTCAGATAGCAATAAAGCTCCTTCGGTATCAAATGAGGGATAAGAATGAGTATATGCATTAGCATTAGTATTTTTTTAATGCAACACCATGCAAAACTAGTGATGTGGTACTCTTCCTCTTCTTTCGATTTTCTTGAAGTATTTGTGAATAGACGACCCATACTGAAGAGCTTTCTTTGGCTTCATTGCTGATTCTTCCGGCACGCCTACAGCAAGCGCTGCGTGTCGCAAAATATGTTTCCTTGTCATATCATCTGGTCCTTTGATCTTTTGGTTGATAGGAATAGTTTTGGCAAATTGGATGAAACTAGGTGATAGAAATGGCTGCCGAACTTGTCCACCTAATTGAGCTGCCAAGATCTTGATTTCAGCCATAAGAGCAAATTCATTGGCGAGGCTATCTTCCATTAACTTGCTTATCTCTGCTTCTCCCCGAGGATAGACTGTGCGGTATCTGTCATAGCCGCAGAATAGCTCGTCACAACCGTTGGCACTCAAGACTAAATTTACGTGATTCTGCTTCGCAAGCCTGCAGATGTAAAAATAGGCCACGCAGTTTTCAATGTGTGATGTATTCTCGCATCTGATTAATTGCCGTATGCGCTGCAGGTTTTCTTGGAAATCATCATAATCAATCTCGTATACCTTGTGCTCAATCCCCATTTTTGAAGCAATCCTTTTTGAGAAATCGATGTCATGGGAGCCGGAAAACCCTATCGTCACAAGTGTAACTTTCTTGTTCAGATTATGGCATATCATGGCAAGAAGAGAGCTATCTACTCCCCCCGAGAAAGCCACTGCTACTCGGTGGATTTCATAGATATTCTCAGATACAGCATTGTATAGAGCCTGCCTCAAGGCAGAAAGCAATATTGTTTACATCCTTTCTGCCTACATAAATGCAATTCCTAGCAGGCGGAAAAACCATTTATATATGCTTCAAAACAGATTTTCTGACATAACAGTGCTAGAAAAAAATGACCGAAGAGAGGATCGTTCTTAACAGCGATCTACAGTATATAGACAGAGGCAACCTGCTGCGAAGTAGATCAGAACTATCCGTTGCTAAAATGCTGTCATTTATGGGTCATGATTACCAATATGATGTCAATCTACAAATGCCAGAAGGCAAGTCTACGAAAGTTGACTTCAAGGCAGGAGGCAGCAAATACATCGAAGTTGTAGATTCTGAAGATGATGCGCTCAAGTTCAAGCATATTCGCGAAGAGCTCCCAACCCTTGACATAATTGCTGTAGGCCACTCAAAGTACGCAAGCAGGATAAGTGAAATAGACTCTCTATTCTTTTTTGATAGTGCTGATCACATGCAAACCGGGTCAATCTTTATTGAGGATCCGACACTTGCTTTTGACTATGCTCATATTCTGCCGCTGGTAGAGAAATGCTCTGTGCTGCATGGCCACACATCTACTGTTATGGTGGAGATAATTGGTGCTATGAAGAATAATCTAGTGGTTGACTTTGGAGAGGCAAAGAGGATAATCAAAGAGACACTCAATGCAATAGATCACAAATTCTTCATCAACAGGAAGTACCTGCAAAGGGAAGACGATGTTCACTATTATGTAGCGTTCGACGGTCCAAAAGGATACTTTAACCTTCAGCTGCCAAAGTCTACTACTTACATGCTGTCTGGTGAAGCGACAGTGGAGAAGCTTTCTTCAGAAATAATTAAACTGCTTGCACCTAAAATGCCCCAGAATGTAGAGGCCCTTGGTGTGTACATCTACGAGGGGATCAACAAGGGAGCTCACATCATTGCAGGAATAAAAAAAGAGAAGTAGTGGATGCGGAGCGATAAAGCTCTTGTAATGCTTTCCGGAGGACTGGACTCTGCCGCCTGTCTTTATTGGGCTAAAGAAAAATATCCTAATGTTTCTGCAATTACGTTCAACTACTTCGGCAGGCTTGTGCAAGAAAAGCGCGCTGTAGCAAGGCTGGTTAGGGCGGCTGGCATGAGGGATCTCATAGAGATAGACCTGCCATTTGTAAAGGAAGCAGGCGACTTTTACGGCGAGCGCCTGAAAAACCCTGATTCTGATGGGGGATGGTCGTCGTCATATGTACCGGCTAGGAATATGATATTCTATTCGATAGCTGCCCACTATGCAGAATACCTTGATGCCAAATGGATTATCGGGGGGCACAACTTGCATGATGTCAAACTCTTCAAAGATGCTTCAAAAAATTATATAGAAAAATTAAATGGGCTTTTTAAAGAGGGATGCCTCTTATGCGATGGGGAGGCGTATCAAATACTGCTTCCACTAGCAGAGATGAATAGGAAACAAATAATCAGGTTTGCCATCAATCTGAAAGCACCAATAGAACTGACATGGAGCTGCCATAGAGAAGGAAGTGTTCATTGCGGTAGGTGCTACTCGTGCAGACAGAGGCTTGAGGCTTTTAATCTTCTTGGTCTCAAAGATCCCGCCTTTTTCTTCAAGTGAGCGTGGTTTCCATTATTCTGTCACTACTCAGCCTGATATTGCTGAGGTAAATAGTGTCAAACGGATTGATATCCGTCTGGATATGGATGATACCTCTGTCTGGCGTGACGTTTATAATTATACCAAATCCCACTACTTTGCCATTTGAACCAAGGCCTACGAAGAGCCTCTTCATGCTTTCTTGCTTTAACTGCATTACAGGTAGCTGAAACAATAGCTCCGAAGGTGAGAACAATTTACCCATATATACCATATTAACTTGCGAGAGCTCCGCTGTGAATGATCCGTTGCCAATATACCGGAGGAATTGATCCAGTCGGCGGCTCAAGCGCTCAAGCCTTGACTTGTACGTCTGGCTACTGGGCCTACCACGCATGACCTGCCAAGGCCCGGTCTCCAAAGTATCAAACAGAGCACGGTTTTCACCTAGCGATATTATTGCGTCAGGTTGCAACTCTTCCGCAAGTATTTCTTTGTACTGAACGCCACCGTTGCTCACGTAGCCGTCTGTATTGACAATGGTGATATTGGCGAGCGGGCTAATCCAGTCGAGTATAGATCTTAACTTTTTTGCTATCAAGCCCTCTAGCCCTGCGGGCGTTATACTTCCAACAAATTCAAACATTGTGGTAGTAGTAGTACTAACATCTCTTAGGTCGAGCACCTGCTTTGAGAGAATCGCTCCTCCGACGGCTGTTGGCGGGGCTAGGTCACCCTGACCAATGTCTCCATCTATAACGCAGGGAACAATCCCACGCCTGATTGCCATATTTGCAAGATATGTCGTGAGCGTTGACTTGCCGGTATCGGTAGCGCCTACCAACATCACTGTAATTTCTTTTTTGCCGGCCGCCAAGGCAGACACCTGCTGGGCAATGCTTCGCCACATTGATGTTCCTGCATGATTTGGGTGAGCCCACCATAACCTGGCTCCAAGTCCAAGCCGGGCTTGCAGCCTGCACCTGTTGCCCAGCTCAAATGGGAGCGCTTTGCCAGCCCTTACATTTACTGTCTGCCCAGATACGTCAGTTCCAAGAATATGACATACCCCATTTACGACTACTTTGGCTGGACCCTTTACCATGCGAACTCTTATCCTGTACGACATCGTCTAGTGCACTACTAGTCCTGTGCATGTTGCTTCAAATAATTTTTCTATAGCTGAGCATTTGATGAGGATGATCGATTCTAAACGTTTATTTCTCTATTAGATCGTGTTACCGCTAAATTTGTCGGCCTCGACAGGCCCAGAATCTAGGGGTCCGCCCGGAGAGCATCAACACCAACACCAGCTTGTGCGTACTCTGAGCCTCGTGGACATCATAATGGTAGGCATAGCAGGCATGATTGGTGGTGCAATCTTTGTCCTGACCGGACCAGCAATTGGTTTGGCAGGCAGCGCAGTCATAGTTGCATTTGTGATAAATGCCATTATTACGCTCTTTACGGCCATGGCATATGCAGAACTCGGCTCGGCAATGCCGGAGGCAGGAGGAGGATATCTTTGGATAAGAGAAGGACTACCCCGACCAAACGCGTTTATCAGCGGTTGGATGGCATGGTTTGCTCACATTATAGCAGGAAGCCTTTATGCAGTCGGCTTTGGGGCATTCTTTTACCAGTTGCTTGGCCCAAACGTTGCCGGCATATTGTCTGACCAGCCGTTATTTGGAGTCATCGCATTTGACAAGCTGATAGCCGTGGCCTCCATCGCAGCATTTACATATATAAACATCAAGGGAACCTCTGAAACAGGTAAGACTGGTACTATAGTCACTATTGTACAGCTTGGCGCAGTTCTTTGTCTAATAGTCGCCGGCTCTTGGATGATACATAACAACCCGACTTCGATGTCCAATTTTGCTGACTTTATGCCAACTGGCATTCCTGGCTTGTTTGCAGCTATGGGCCTTACTTTCATAGCTTTTGAAGGATACGAGATCATTGTCCAGACGGGAGAGGAAGTCAAAAACCCAAAACGTAACATACCAAGAGCGATCTTTATCTCTCTTGCAACAGTAGTCACACTCTATTGCCTGGTAGCGTTTGTCTCGATAGGAGCAATATCACCTGAAGGGATTGCTGCATGGAGATTCATAGGCGAAGGTGGAGAACTTGGCATCGTGAAGGCTGCCGAAATATTTCTGCCCTATGGGGCCTTGATAGTTCTTGGCGGCGGAATGGTCTCGACACTAGCCGCGCTTAACGCCACCACGTTCTCCTCAGCTAGGGTGGCATTTGCAATGGGTCGACATTACAACCTTCCGCACAAGCTCAGCTCCATTCACCCAGTAAATAGAACACCCCATATTGCGATAATAATCTCCGGAATAATCATGGCATTTATGGCATACACGCTGCCGCTTGCAGATATTGCAGTGGCGGCAGGTGTGATCTTTCTTCTCCTGTTTACGCAGGTAAACATCGCAGCTATTACCATACGGAGGATATATGGCAACAAGCTATCGTATGGATTCAAGACGCCATTCTTCCCCGTGATACCTATTGCTGGCATTTTCCTAAACTTGGGGCTTGCACTCTATTTGCTTGTTACCCAACCGCTGAGCTGGGGCATAACTATACTATGGATATTGGTGGGCTTTGTGCTCTATAGGATGTATACTTTCAAGCAGGAGATACAGCACTATGCCCCTATAGTAATGTCTGAGGGAGACCTAAACAGGGAGGACTACCGCATCCTCATTCCATATACACCCGAAGACCCTGACAGGCTCTTGAAATATGCAATAAGAATAGCCAAAGAGACAGGAGGCGAAGTAAATATATTGCGCGTCATAACTGTGCCTCACCAGACGCCGCTTTCTGCCGGCGTCGCATTTGCTGATACTGCCAAGCGATCCTTTGAGCCGCTGGAAAAAATATTGGACAAAGAGAATATTCCAAGCCACTACCTTGTTAGGGTTTCACATGACGC